>JBPCRR010000235.1:0-6497 GCA_050996645.1 Acidimicrobiales bacterium
CCCCCCCCCCACCCCCCCCCCCCCCACCCCCCCGCGTCTCCCGGGCCTCGGTTGCGCCGCGGTGATGCCGCTTGGCGCGCCCATCGGCTCCGGAATGGGCATCCGCAACCCGTACAACATCGCGATCATCCGGGAGCAGGTGACCATACCGGTGGTGCTCGATGCCGGCATCGGAACCGCGTCCGACGCTGCGTTGGCCATGGAGCTCGGCTGCGACGCGGTGCTGCTGGCCACGTCTGTGACGCGCGCCCGCCATCCCGAGCAGATGGCCGCCGCGATGCGCCACGCCGTGACGGCCGGGCGCCTGGCCCATCTCGCCGGGCGCATTCCGCGCCGGCTTTACGCCGAGGCGTCGACCAGTCCGGACGGCCTTGCGTCCTTTGACACCTCACTTGGCGACATCCCACCGGACTTCGACACCGCGCCTGGCGCCATCCCACCCGGCGACACCCCGCCCGCCGCGGGCGGAGTGTTGTGAGGGACCCAGAAGCCGCCGCGGTCCCGGGCGCGCCGGTGCATGCCGGCCCGTTACCCGGGTGGCCGGCTGCGGTCCTGGTTCTCACCGACCGCACCCTCACCGGAGGTCGCCCGCTCGCGGATCACGTCGGCGGGGCACCGGCGGTGATCCTCCGGGAGAAGGACCTCCCCATCAGGGAGCGCCTGGCCCTCGCAGGCCAGCTCAGACCCTGCGTCGAGGTGCTGATCGTGGCGTCGGCGGTCTCCCCCGACGCTGATGGGACCCATCTGAGCGCCGACGACCCGTTCCCCGCTCGCCGGCCAGTGATCGTGGGTCGCTCCTGCCACAGCCACGAACAGCTCCAGAGGGCCGCCGAGGAGGGGTGCGACTACGCCACGCTGTCGCCGATATTCTCGAGCCCGTCCAAGCCCGGCTATGGCCCCGCGCTCGGCGTGGCTGCGTTGAGCGGGGCGCCCCTGCCCGTGTATGCTTTGGGCGGCGTCAACACTGAGAATGCCGGCGACTGTCGCGCGGCCGGCGCCGCCGGGGTGGCGGTCATGGGGGCCGCGATGCGCGCCGCTGACCTGATGACCCTTGTCGCAGCTTTGGTGTCGAGCCATCGAACCGCGCGCGGCGCCAGCCGGGCGCCCGGCCGCGGAGGGCGGCGGTGACCGGCTCACCGGCGCATGGGCCCGTCGTCGCCTTGTCGATAGCCGGGTCGGATTCCAGTGGAGGCGCCGGGGTCCAAGCCGACCTCAAGACGTTCTCCGCGATGGGCGTATTCGCCGCGACCGCCATCACCGCCCTCACCGCCCAGAACACCGTCGGGGTCTTCGGGGTGATCCCGACCCCGGCCGACTTCGTGATTGCGCAGATCGCCGCGGTGCTCCAGGACCTGAACGTGCAAGCCGTCAAGACAGGCATGCTGGCCACCGCCGAGATAGTCGCCGCGGTTGGGGACCTGGACGGATCCGGCCGCCTTCGGAACCTGGTGGTCGACCCGGTGATGGTTTCGTCGTCGGGGGACCGGCTCCTCGACGTTGGCGCCGAACGCCTCTACACCGAGCGCCTGTTGCCCCTGGCCCGCGTGATCACCCCCAACTTGCGCGAGGCAGGAGTGCTGGTCGGCGAATCAATCGACACCCTGAGAGGCCAGCGGTTTGCCGCAGAGAGGCTCGCCGCCCTCGGAGCGGAGGTGGTAGTCGTCAAGGGCGGCCACGCCACGATCGATGCCCCCGGCGAGGCCGTGGACGTGGTGGTCGCTGGCGGGATGACCACCGAGCTGCGGGCCCCCCGGATCGACACTGACAACAACCATGGGAGCGGGTGCTCCTTCTCCTCGGCGGTGGCCGCACGCTTGGCTCTCGGCGACTCACCGCTGGAGGCCGTCGAGGTGGCGAAGCGCTTCGTGCACCAGGCCATCGTCCGAGGGGCGCGCTGGCGTCTTGGCGCGGGCCACGGCCCCCTCGACCACCTCGACCTCGACAGCCGGCGGGCCCCCACCTGACGGGCGGCGAGTTCTCAGGCTGATCTCATCGGCGCTTCAGGATGGCGTTGCACACTAGAGCCGAGACTCGAGCAGCGAGATCGACCAGGAGGTAAACGATGTCCGAGAAGCCTTGGAGCCCGGAGCCGGCGGCGCCGCATCCTGCAGCCGACCCGGGACAGCAGCCGGCGACCCCCCAGCCGCATGTTCCCGAAGAGTCGGCGCGCCACAAGCTGCTCGGCTCCCGCGCATCGCGGGGGTTGCTGGTCGGCGGCCTAGTCGTGGGCCTTGCTGCTGGCGGCGCCGGGGTCGCCTTCGCCGCCAGCTCGGGTACCTCGACCACCACGCCGGGCACGACGCCGGCCACCGCCCCGGGACCTGGCTTCGGTCACCGCGGTGGCGGCCCTGGTTTCGCGCGAGGTGGCCCAGGTACGCCGGGCATGGGCGGTGCGGTGATCCACGGGCAGTACACCGTGCCCGACGGCACCAACAGCTTCCAGACCGACGACATCCAAGTCGGCAAGGCCAGCGCGGTCAGCGCCAACGCGATTACCGTCACCAGCGCGGACAACTTCAGCCACCCCTACGTGGTGACCGCCAACACCATCGTCGACTCTCAACGCGACGGCATCGCCACGGTCGCCAACGGCGATGAGGTGCGGGTTCTCGCGACCACCTCCAAGACCGGGGACACCGCCACCAGCGTTATGGACATGACCAAGCTCGCTGCGTCGGGCTTCGGGCGCAACCAGCCGAGGGGAGGCCCAGATGCGCCTGTGCCACCAGGGTCGCCCTCCCCGACGACCGCCGCCCCCGGGAGCACCACCGTCGGGTAAGGCTGCTCAGCCGGTCCCCAGTTGGACCGCCTTGACGGCCAGGAGGACCACGGCGATGACGAGGTAGGCGCGCAGTCCGAGGATCCCCAATCGCAGCGTCGGTGACCAGGTGACCGGCTTCAACAAGGCAAGGGGTGGCATCCGCCATGAGAGCATTTCAGCGCGGCTCACCGTCGGAGCAGACAGGCGGGTGGTCGGCCGGCGGCGTGCGCCGATGCGCAGGACAGCTATGGCCGCCGCGGCGGCGAGGGCAAGGGCGGCTGCCAACGACACCGACACGCTGACCACGTCGACGCGGGGGAACAGCGTGGTGGCCATCAGGGTCCCTGAGAGAACCAGCAGGATCCCGACTATGACCGACGCGACCGCGTTGAGCCACCCTGCGTTGACCCACGGCCCGAGGACCTCGCGGTCGTTGCAGAGCAGCAGCAAAAAGACGCTCGCTGACGGCAGGAGCAACCCGGCAAGGGCCTGCACACTTGTGGTGATCAGCCCCAGCGGAGCGCCGGGGATCAGCACGATCCCAGCAGCACCGGCGACCATCGCCGCGTAGCTGAGGTAGAACTGCTTGGCTTCCCGGAAGCCGCGGTGCAGCGAGTGCCGTATGCCGAACACGTCGCCGAACGCGTAGCTGGTCGACAGGGTGACCGCGGCGGCCCCAAGGACGCTCGCGTCGAACAGCAGGATCGCAAGTAGGGCGCCGAGGCCGCGCCCGTGCGCGGCGAGGAGGTGCGCGACGCCCCCGGCATCGGTGAAGTTGCCGACCGCGGGGGTTCCCCGGGCTGCGTAGTCCGCGGCGACCATGACGCAAGCTGCGCCGATCACCACCACCACCGATCCGATGACGGTGTCGACACGCTCGTAGCTGATGAAGCGGGGGGTGATGCGCTTGTCGACGACGTTGGACTGTTGGAAGAACAGTTGCCACGGAGCCACGGTCGTGCCGACGATCGCGATGATGAGCAGCACCGCGGCCGACGAGATCCCGCCGTGCACGCCGGGGACCAAGAAGTCATGGCCAATGCTTCGCCAACGCGGGTGGGACAGGAACAGCATCGGGAACTGCACGAGGCTCACTGCGATGAAGACGAACATCGCCCTTTCCCAACGACGAAAGCTCCCCGAGGCCATGATCGCTACCAGAGCGACCGCTGACGCCGGCACCGCCGCGTACCTCGAGACCCCGGCGTAAGAAGCCGCGAGCGAGATGCCGATGAACTCGGTGACGATCGTGAGGAAGTTGAGGATGAACAGGTCTCCCACGCTGAACCAGCCCCAAGCCTTGCCGAAGCGCTCGTTGATCAGTCGCGCGTGGCCCACACCCGTCACCGCCCCCAGGCGGACGACCATCTCCTGGTTGACGACCAACACCGGGATCAGCAGCAGGAGAGTCCACAGCAAGGTGGTGTGGTAGTTCTGGCCGGCCTGGGCGTAGGTCGACACCCCACCCGCGTCGTTGTCGCCCACCATGACTATCAGTCCGGGGCCGGCGATGGCGGCGAAGGTCAGGAGGCGTTGCTTCCAATTGTGACGTTCACCCACGTCCCCGACCGCGACCCTGCCGAACGCCCCCTCGATGTCTCCGAGGTGGGCCGAGTCGAGCACCGCGGAGGTGGGAGCCTCGAGCCGGGAGGCGCCGGGGCGGTCCGACCCCTCCGCCGTGGGGTCTGTGGGCCCCGTGGCGGAGAGTCGGTCCGTCACGGGTCAGCTCGTCGACGACGTCGGTTGTCGGTCGGCTTCGGACCCGGACCCGGGCGGTGGGCTGGACTTCGGCTGCAGAGAGTCTGGTTGCGGGGGAGACTCTGGCCGCGGGGGCGGCTCGCGCCGGCGCCGGTCCTCGGGGATGGTGGCCTCGAGGACGTCGTCTACGGTGATCACCCCGAGCAGTCGGTTGGCCGAGTCGACCACCGGCACGGTCATCAGGTTGTAGTCGGCCATGAGCAACGTGACGTCGACGACGTCCGCGTCGGCTGTAACCCTGACCGGGTCGGCGTCGACGACATCGACGAGGCGAGCTTCGGGGTCGGCCTGGAGGAGCCCGACGATGGTGGCGGTTCCCATCAACCTCTGGTCGTCGTCGACAGCGTGCACCGTGACCAGCGCTTCTGGCTGGATGCTGCTGGCGAGGCGAACTCGGCGCAGAGCCTCCTCTACCGTGGCTTCACTCGGAGCGCACAGGAGGTCGACTCCCATGATGCCGCCGGCGCTGGCGGCGTTGAACCCGAGCAGAGTGACCACCTTGGTGCGGGTTCCTGGCGGTAGGTGGTCCAAGACGGCTTGGCGACGGTGCTGGGGTAGTTCGGCCACCGCGTCCGCGGCGTCGTCGGCGCGCATGTGGGCGATGACGTCTGCGACCTCGGCGTCGGACCGGTCGCCAAACAGCCTATTGGCGGTGTCGGGGTGGAGCTCCTCGAACACATCGGCCTCGAGCTCCGGGTCGGAGTGAACGGCGCCGAGGATCTCCTGGCCCTCTCGGCGCGACGCCTCCTCGAGGAGGTCTGCGATCTGGGCCGGCTTGAGACGCCCCAGCCGGCCGAACTTGGATCTCGCAGTGATGCTGGCGGCGTGGCCGATGAGCGGTTCGAACGCCTTCCAGTCCTTGGTCTGGGGTTCGTCTTGGTGCCGGAGCCGCCCGAGCAGCCGTGGGGGGCGTCGCGTGTCGATGCGCGACAGGACCCAGCCTTCCTCCGTCGGCGCCAGCTCCAGATCCCAGGCCCGCACGAGGTCGATGTCCGTGACGTCGATCAGGCGGTGCCGCAGGATGTCCTCGCGGAGCAGGACCTCGCCCTCGCGGCGTTCGAAGCTGCGCAGGTCGACCTTTGGTGCGCCGAGCGCCACCCGCCCTTCGCCCAACGGCGCCAGCTGCGCGACCGCCACGAACACCCGGCGGTGCCCGACATTGGCCACCAGCCCCGTGACGACCGGGTAGTCGCCTCCCCGGAGTCGGACGATGACGTCGTCGACCCTGCCCACGGCGTCGCCGTCGGGCGACAGCAACGGCGAGCCCAACAAGGCCGACAGATGCATGGCGTCAAGATACCCCGAACGCCTATCTGGCCAGTCGCCTGGCGAGCCAGGACAGCGCCAGCGGGTAGCGATAGTCGATGCCGCCGTGGCCCGCGTCGAACAGCTCGAAGTGGACGCGGTCAGCGGGAAGGCCGGCGCCGTCGACGGCTGCTCGGAACGCTTCGGCGCCGAGGTCGAGGAACCACTCGTCGCGGGTGCCTGCGTCGATCCACACCGCCCGCCAGGAGGTCACCGCCTCGCGGTGGCGTTCGACCATCCTCACCGGGTCCCAGTCCAGCCAGCGTTGCCACACCTCGGGGCGCAGGACGCCGCTGCGGGGCTCGAAGGGCAGCTCCGGCGTGCCGTCGGGGCGGGCGGAGAAGCACGCGGAGCAACCGAGGAGCATCAAGAGGATCTGGTCGCTCTCTTTTGTAAAAGGAGTCCGCGAGCCGAAGTCCTCCCACCACTTGAAGATGTCGTGGTCGTAGTCGCGCAGGAGGCGCGCCGCCTTGCCGAACTCGGGTATGTAGCTCAGCTCGTAGAGGCTGTCGCCGGCGTGGGTGGCGAGCGACGAGAACAGGTCCGGACGAAGCATCGGCGTGATCATGGCTCCGAAGCCCCCCGAGGACTTGCCCGATATGGCACGCGACTGGGCGTCGGGGATCGTGCGGTAGTGGCTGTCGACCCAGGCGACGACCTCGTCGCAGAGGTA
>JBPCRR010000280.1:0-4820 GCA_050996645.1 Acidimicrobiales bacterium
TGGCCGCCTACCGTGCCCGTCAGGGCTCGGCGCGGGGCAGCCGGGGCAAGAAGGTCTACGGCATCACCGACCGCGGCGAGCAGCTCTTCGCCGAACTGCTGACCGCCGAGAGCGAGTCGAGCGACGACGACCGGGTGTTCAACCTGCGCCTGGCGTTCGCCCGGTACCTTCCCCCCGAAGCCCGAATCGGCATGCTCGAGCGGCGCCGGATCCACCTGCTCGACCGCCTTGCGCGCCTCGCCACCCGCGTCCGCGCGAGTCGGGACCGCCTGGACGGCTACGCCCGCAGCCTGCTCGAGCACGACCAGGAGACCACCGAGGCGGATCTGTCCTGGATCGACAGGTTGCTCGCTTCTGAACGCGACGCGAGGGCCACCGCCAAGTCCAATGCCGGCAGGGAGACCGCCGGCGCCAAGCGTCTCGCGACCGACAACGACAGGGCCCGCTGGCCCTCGAAATCGGGGCAACGCCCCGCGCCCACCGAGGAGGAAACACCGTCATGACCAACAAGATCCGCGTCGCCATCGCCGGGGTCGGCAACTGCGCCAGCAGCCTCATTCAAGGCATCGAGTACTACAAGGACGCCGACCCGTCGGACACCGTGCCGGGGTTGATGCACGTCTGCCTCGGGGGTTACCACGTGCGCGACGTGGAGTTCGTCGCTGCATTCGACGTGGACGCCGCGAAGGTCGGTCTCGACCTCGGCAAGGCCGTCTTCGCCGGGCAGAACAACACGATCCGCTTCGCCAGCGTCGGCGAGTTGGGCGTGAGCGTGCAGCGCGGCCCCACCCACGACGGGCTCGGGAAGTACTACCGCCAGACGATCGAGGAGTCTCCGGCCGATGCGGTGGACGTGGCCGAGGTGCTGCGAGAGACCGGCGCTGACGTGCTGGTCTCGTACCTCCCGGTGGGCTCGGAGGATGCTCAAAAGCACTACGCGCAGGCTTGCCTGGACGCAAAGGTCGCGTTCGTCAATGCGATCCCGGTCTTCATTGCATCCGATCCCGAGTGGGCGAAGAAGTTCACCGACGCCGGCGTGGCGATCATCGGAGACGACATCAAGAGCCAGGTGGGCGCCACGATCGTGCACCGCATCCTGGCCCGGCTCTTCGAGGACCGCGGCTTGGTGCTGGACCGCACCTACCAGCTGAACGTCGGCGGCAACATGGACTTCAAGAACATGCTCGAGCGCGAGCGCCTCGAGTCCAAGAAGATCTCCAAGACTCAGTCGGTGACCAGCCAGATAGAGGCGGGGATAGCCGCCGACGACGTGCACATCGGGCCCTCCGACCACGTGGCGTGGCTCGACGACCGCAAGTGGGCCTACATCCGCCTGGAAGGCCGCAACTTCGGCGACGTGCCGCTAAACATCGAGCTGAAGCTGGAGGTGTGGGACTCGCCCAACTCTGCAGGGGTGATCATCGACGCCGTGCGCTGCGCCAAGCTTGCCAAGGACCGCGGCGTCGGAGGCCCGCTGCTCGGGCCTTCCGCATACTTCATGAAATCGCCGCCGGTGCAGTACCACGACGACGAGGCGCACCGCATGGTGGAGGAGTTCGCAGCCGCCCAGGCGTAGGGCATCCTCCACAACCCGGCGCGCGCTGAGGCAGGATTGACCCCGTGCCCACAGACAACGCCGCCGCCTGGGACCGCTGGGCCGCCGCGTACCAACAAGGTGCGCAGCTGCCCACGACCGTCGCCCATTACGGCCCCGACATACCCGACGAGTCTTCCCTGCGATTGCTCGGCGATCTCAAGGGAAAGCGGGTGCTCGAGCTGGGCTGCGGAGGAGCGCAGTGTTCGGTAGCGTTCGTCAGGGCGGGCGCCACGGCCATCGGGGTGGACTTCTCCTCCGAACAGCTGGCGTTCGCCCGGCGCCTCTGCGAGCGCGAGGACGTCAAGGTCGAGTTGCGCCAAGGCGACCTCGCCGACCTGGCGTTCCTGCGAGCCGACAGCATCGACCTCGTGTTCTCGGCATACGCGTTCGGCTACGTGCAGGATCTGGACCGGGTCTTCCGCCAGGTGCATCGGGTGCTCAAGGTCGGCGCACCGCTGGTGTTCAGCCTCCCGCATCCCGCCTACGACATGATCGACGACGACGCGGATCCACCCCTGCTGATCCGGCGCTCCTACTTCGACCACAGCCCCATCGAGTACCAGTGGGCGGGGATCGACTTCACCGACTACCACCACACGTTCTCGGAGCTGTACATGAGCCTCGTCAGGGCGAGCTACAAAGTGGACCTGGTGCTCGAGCCCGAACCTTCCCCGACGGGGCCGCGAAGCCAGTTCTGGCGGGAGCCGTTTACGATGGTGCCCCGCACCTTGATCATCCGTGCGCGCAAGGAAGGCAACTAGGCGCCCGCCCCCAAAGCGGCCCTCCGCGGCGCCCACCAAGCGTCTAGTCGACGGCCGGCCTCCTCGGCCCCAAGAGGCCCCTCCTCCAAGCGCAGCTCCAAGAGGAACCGCAGGGCCTCGCCGACCTCCCGGCCAGGCCCTATCCCGAGGCGGGCCATGACCGCGGTGCCGTCGAGGTCGGGGCGGATCGACGCGAGCTCCTCACGCTCGCGCAGCTCGGCGATGCGCGCCTCGAGCTCGTCCATGCGCCGCGCGAGGGCGCGGGCCTTGGCCTCGTTGCGGGTGGTGCAGTCGCAGCGGGTCAGCTCGTTGAGACGGTCGAGAAGATCCCCCGCGTCGCGCACGTAGCGGCGCACGGCTGAGTCGGCCCAGCCCATGCGGTAGGTGTGGAACCGCAGGTGCAGCTCCACCAACCGCGTGACCACCTCGACGTCGTCGTTGGAGTAGCGCAGCGCCCGCATGCGGTCGCGGGTCATGCGCCCCCCCACCACCTCGTGATGATGGAAGCTGACCGCGCCGCGGGGTCCGAACGAGCGGGTCTTCGGCTTGCCGATGTCGTGGAACAGCGCAGCCAGGCGCAGCAGCCGGTCGGGCCTGGTCTTTTCAACCACGGCGATGGTGTGCGCCAACACGTCTTTGTGGCGGTGAATTGGATCCTGCTCGAGCGCGAGCGCAGCCAGCTCCGGGAGAAACTCCTCGGCGAGCCCCGTGCGCACGAGGAACCACAGCCCCTCCCCGGGCGCCTCGACGACCATCAGTTTGTCGAGCTCGTCGCGTATGCGCTCGTCGGAGACTATGTCCAGTCGGGCGCGCAGGGACGAGACAGCATCTACAAGCTCATCTGTCGGAGCGAGCCCGTAGCCGGAGAGGAACCTGGCAGCCCGGAGCATGCGCAGCGGGTCGTCGGTGAAGGAGACCTCTGGTGCCAGCGGCGTCGACAACCTAGACGCCGCGAGGTCTGCTGCACCGTCGAAGGGATCGATCAGGCGCAGCTCGGGCAGCGACAGGGCCATCGCGTTGATCGTGAAGTCCCGACGGGCGAGGTCTGCCTCCACGACGTCTGCGAAGGCGACCTCGGGCTTGCGGGAGTCGGGGTGGTAGGCCTCAGCCCGATGGGTGGTGATCTCCAGACGCCGGCCGCGGGAGAGCACCCCGATGGTGCCGAACCGTTTGCCCTGGTCCCACACCGCGTCCGCCCATCCGGCCACGATCGCTTCGATCTCGCTGGGGCGCGCGTCGGTGGTGAAGTCCAGGTCGCTGGCGGGAGAAAGCCTGTCGAGGAGGGCGTCGCGGACCACCCCTCCGACGAGGTAGATCCGGTGGTCGGCCGCGGCGAAGAGGCCGGCCAGCTCGCCGGTCTCTTCCACCAGGGGCCTCAGCCGGTCCGGAATCACGGCGGGTCAGCCTACCTGTGCCGCGCCGCCCGACCTGGTCAACGATTCACGGCTCGCGGCGGATGCTTCGAGCGGCGGCCTCGACCAGTTCGTGGCCAGGACCGCCAGAGGTCGGCTTCTCGGGGTGCCAGGCGTGGCCGGCCAAGGCCGCCACGCTCGCCGCGGTGGAGTCGGCGAGAGCCGCGAGGTCGTAGCCCCCTTCGAGCACCACCACCCGGCGGCCGGCCTCGACGACCCCAATCAGGCGGCTGACCATGTCGGCGAAGTCCCCAGCCGACAGGTCGAGGCCCGCGAGCGGGTCGGCGCGGTGGCCGTCGAAACCCGCGGAAACGAGGAGCCAGGTGGGCCGAACGCGCTCCGCCACCGGCAGGACCACCCGATCCAACGCCTCCAGGTACACATCACCGGTGGCGCGTGCGGGAAGGGGGATGTTCACCGTCTCGCCGGCGCCGGCGCCTTTGCCGGTCTCGTCGAGCCACCCGGTCCCGGGGTACAGCGGCCATTGGTGCAGCGACACGTAGGTCACACGGCCGTCGCCATAGAAGGCCTCCTGGGTGCCGTTGCCGTGGTGGGCATCGAAGTCCACGATCAGGACCCGCTCGCCCTCGTCGGCCAGGGCGGCGGCGGTGATCGCCACGTTGTTGAGCAGGCAGAAGCCCATGGCCGCGCTTGGCGTAGCGTGGTGCCCTGGCGGTCGGACAGCGACGAACGCGGCGTCGGCCTCGCCTCGCCGAAGCCTCTCGGTGGCGTCGACGCCAGCCCCCGCGGCCGCGAGCGCGGCCCGCCACGAGCCGGCGGAGGCACGGGTGTCGGCGTCGATTCTCCCCCCGCCTGCGTTGCACAGGCTCTCGAGGGCCGCGACGTGGGACTCGTCGTGCACGCGGAGCAGTTCGGCGCGGGTGGCGGGCCGCGGGCTCACCATCACCACGGCCTCGGCGGCGCCGCACCGGGCGATGCCTTCGCCGACAGCGCCCAGCCGGCTCGGGCGCTCGGGGTGTCCCCATCCGGCGTCATGGTCCTCGCAGGCGGGATGCAGCAAGGAAAAAAACTTGCAGGTGGCCATACGTG
>JBPCRR010000288.1:0-3246 GCA_050996645.1 Acidimicrobiales bacterium
GCCGCGTGGTACCCGACTCGCCGAGGCCGTCCCTGGCGCGGCTCGCCGTAGCGCCGACGGATGTAGTCGGCGTTCTCCTGGTCGGTCCGCAGCACCAGCGCGGTCACACGGGCGCCAGCTTCTGCAACATCGGGAACTGCCGCCGATTGTTGCTGGGCCTTCCGCTGGGCAGCGAGGCGGGTGGCGATCCGCAGCAGGGCGCCCCGGTAGAACGCGGTCTTCCAGTTGACGCCAGGGATCAGGGGCCGCTCGGGCAACACGCGCGTGGCGCACCGCACACACCAGCGCCGGCCGAGCACGCCGTACGCCGGGGTCCAGTCCTCGCATTCTGGACACCACGGGATGCCGGCCGAGCCAGCGACGGCTGCCCGCTGCTCCTGGCTGAACGTACTCCACTCCTCGAGGCCGAAGCGCTCCAGCTGGGCTGCGATCCAGTCGTACAGTGCATGGGTGGCCTGCACGTTGGCTGGTCGGCCGACCACGATGACGGTATCGACTTTGCCCTGGCGGCTGACGATTGGGGAGCACAAGGTGTGGCGGGCCAGGATGCCGAGCAGAGTGCCGCGCCAGCTCCCGGCCCAGCCGGTGCGGATCGGGTGCTCGGTGATCGGCGGTCCCTCGCCGCTGGCCACCGCCACCTGGTCCATGGAGAGGTTGTGGCGGAGCAGCAGCGCACTGGCGCGCTCCAGCGCCGCGGCGGCCTCAGCTTCAGTGGCGCCCGCGTCCTCGGCCAGGCGGAGTAGCTTACGGATGCGTTCGACGACATCATCAGGTGGCATGGCACTCCCCGAGGGGGAACGGGGGCGGAGAGGGTGAGTCTCCGCCCCTGGCAGGTTAAATGGTGGGAGAGGCGTAGCGACTGACGAGTTCGTCGTACATGCGCTGGGCGGTGGCCGCGGCCTCGTCAGCAGTCGCGGCGTAGGTCTTCACGGTGACAGTAGTCGCACCCTTGGCGGTCTGCGATAGCTCGACGCTGGACTGTGGCGTCGGCGCCTGGGTGGCGAGAGCGGCGAGGCGGGCGAGGGCCTCGGCGAGCGGGTCGGTGGTTGTCATGATTCAGCCTTCTTCGTCGGGCGCCAGCAGCTCGTCGGGCTCGAAGCCGAACAAGCGGCAGATATGCGGAATGTCAGCGTCCAGCAGGTCGACGAAGCCGAGACCTTCCTCGCCGTCGCGCTGGCTGCGGGCGACGAAGAAGGAGCCGAAGATCGGGCGCAGGCTCAGCGGCCACGCCCAGCCGACGGGCAGCTCCAGGTTCATCCCTTCCTCGTTGACCACGAGCGTGAGCTCGCCCTGGCGGCGCGGGTCCTCACGCAGAGTGACGGGCTCGATCAGCCCACCGACCAACTCTTGGTGCGCTTTGAGCGTGTTGTCGACGGTGCGGAGCGTGGCGCCCTGCTCGGCACGAAGTGCAGCACGCGATGGGTAGTCGTCACGCGGCGATCCTTCGGGGCGTGGGGGCGGCGCCGTGGCCGCCCCCGGTGAACATGCGGAGCTGACGAGATCGTGAGCGGCGGCAGCGCGGGCACACGCGCGGGCCGTGGCGGTTGTGCGCCTTGCGCTCGTCGCTGCGCGTGCCGGGCCAGGAGGCGACCAGCTCGACAGCGATGCCGGCCGCGACGACGGCCCGCACCAGAGGCGAGCCTTGGCCGCTGAGGTGTTCGCCGAGGCGCCGCTGCGGGTTGGCGTCGGCACACCAGCCCACGTAGTGCCTGGCGCCGCTGGTGTGGCCCCCGTTGGCGCCGTGGAACGGCTGGCCGAAGCACAGCACGTAGATCACGCCGACCGGGGCAGGAGCGGCCGAAGCCGCCCCCGTCCTGACGCTCACGCGGCGACCGCTGGGGTGGCCAGCGTGGCAGCCACGGTCGGGCCGTGCCCGGCGATCCAGGCAAGTGCCAGCTCGCGGCGGCCGAGGTCGGTCAAAAGGTAGCGCGGGTCCTGGCGCTCGCCACACGGAGCGCCGCACGGGAAGGCGAACGGCTCATAGTCAGCGTTCCAACCGACCGAGCACACGGCATCGACTCGGTTGTCCTTCATGCTGACGATGGCCCGCATGAGCGGGGCGCCGCAGTGGCGGCAGGTGCCGGCCTGGTGGGCGGAGCTGGCGGTAGACTCGTGGTGCATCTGTCTTCTCCCAAGGGGCGGTGCGAACGGCCGAGGGAGGGTGGTTCAGACCCTTCCTCGGCACTGGGCGGCTAAGCGGCGACTGCCAGCGCGTGGGATTGCTGGCGGCGGGAGCGGACCGCGGTGCAATGCAGGCGGACCGCTATCTGATGTTTGCACTGGAGTAGCGGCGTTCGGGCGGCGTCGGGGCAGGTGCAGGCGTCGCGGGTGACGAAGTAGATGCGGTCGGGATTGGCCTGGCTGCGGATGCCGAAGAACTTCTTGCCGTCCCGAGTGCGGCAGCGCAACCACTGGCCAGCGTCGGCGGCGATCTCGATGGCCTTGGCGGTGCGTTTGTCGATGGGGTGGGCGATGGGCGTCGGTGTCATGGCGGGTACTCCTTTCTCTGGGCGCGGTGGTCGGTGGGGTTTTGCGTACAAGCTCTGCAGGCCGCCGTATGTCACTGGCCGAGCGTCTTTGTGTCCTCGCGGTTCACCGTCGGTCCGCGCGCGGGGCGAGAGTGCTTCTGTACTTAGATTATACACTACAGTACATCATATTACTACTTCTGTCGCTGTAGAATGTCACAATACTCCACAGTGCGCTAGACTATCGCCCAGGAGGGCCCCACCATGAAGAACCTGAACGCGTACGAGCACTACTGGCTCGTCGAGGAGATCGCCGCCCACCTCCGGGTGCAGGAAGAGACGGTGCGGCGCTGGTTACGCAGCGGCCAGCTGCACGGGATGCTCCTCAGCCGGCAGACCGGCTACCGGATCGCCGACAGCGAGCTGCGGCGGTTCATCACCAAGCGCGGTGGCACGCTCCCCGAGCCAGAACGACAAGGGGCGGCCGCGGCGTAAGCCTGGACAGCAGCACCGCGACCGCCTTGACCCGAGCGCCCAGTCTCACAGGCACCGGGCCGGTCAGCGTACCGGACTTGCTGCCCGCCCAGAATGCCGGGTGAGCCCACGGCAGCCCAGGATCACGGCGGCTCAACTGCTGCGCGCACTCGGGCGTACTGGCTGGGCTGAGCACCATCACCTGAGCCAGCAGCGGCTAGCGGCATAGCCGACGCGCCCGAGCGCCCCTCTCGCATTGATATCACTTATGTTATTATTGCGGGGTGGAGGTTCGGTGGCATCC
>JBPCRR010000333.1:0-2985 GCA_050996645.1 Acidimicrobiales bacterium
CGCGTATTCTCATCTCGGGAGTGGCCTCCTGTGCCAGGAACGTGGTCTTCGAACAACCGCATTCTTCCTGGCCAGGAGGCCGTTTTCGCGGACGCGCGCGAGTCCGTCAGCCCGCTATCGAGGGATCGGAGTAGCTACAGGTACTCAGGCGGTCCTCGGCCTACGCCAGCCTTAGGACCGACATGGCGGTGGTCCAGTTGGAAGCGATCGCCTGCTGCGCCGGGCCCAGCGCGACCCTGCCGGCGCAAACGGCGTCGTGCAGCTCGGTCTCGACGGCGTCCTTGGCGTTTTGCGTGTAGCCACCCGAGCCTCCCACGTCGAGCTCCGGCCAGAGGTTGCGGGTGTCGCTGGCACCCCCGAGCCCGAGTGGCACGAGGTGGTCGTACTCGTAGGCCGACAGCGGGCCGGCCACGCCGTAGCTTCGCATCGAGCCCACCTTGGCCGGCCCGGTGACCGACTCGGGGGGCCGCACACTCGAGGTGTAGCCGCCCCTCCTGCAGATGGTCGAGCCGAGGTCAGCCTGGCTCACCGCTGGGTCGATGGCCCCCGGCGTGCAGGAGGGGTCCGGCAGAGGCTGCTGCAGGCCCTCATAGGAACCCGTCCTGGTGTGGCAGGCACTCGACGGGGGCACCGGACCGTCGAGGTGTCCACCGCTCCATCCGTGGCCGTTTGCCACGACCAGTGCGCCCGTTCGCCCGGGTGCCGTTGTGACTGAGGCAGTGCCGCCCGGGCTGGTTGCGCTCGGAGGACCGTTGACGAGCGTGGTGGCGGGCAGCGTCGGCGCGGGCGCGGCGGGGTTGGTGGCGGAGGGCCTCGCGGCGCTGCAGGCCCCAGCGCCGGCGGTCGTCACCCCGACCAGGGCTGCGATGGCGAGGGCCGGCGCGCACTGCACAACGCCGATCATGCCGCAGAGCTGTGACGGCGGCCAGCGCCGTGCCCCGGCTAGCCTCGACCCGATGCCGGGACCGTCGAGCAGGGCCTGCCCCGGGCCGTGACGCTGCTTTACGGCGCCGCCGCCTGCTTGGTGGTTGCCCAACTCGTCGGCGTATACGCCCTGGTCACCCGCAAGGCGGACCTGGTTTTCAGCCTGCTCATGCTCACGCTGCTGGTCACAGCGGGGGTCCTCGGCGGCATCGGCTTGTACGACAAGGTGTCGTGACGCTCGGGCGCCCTCAGCGCCCGAGAACCCTTAGCGCCCCGAGAAATCGGGCTCGCGGCGCTCTGCGCTGGCTCGGATCCCCTCAGCGAAATCCTCGGTGCGCCTGAGCCGCTCCTGCTCGACGTCTTCACGGGCGGTGGCGTCCTTGACGGCCTGAGCGAGGTGGCCGCGCATCGTCTGGCGGATGGCCCGGACAGCGAGAGGGCCAGACGACGCGATTGCACCCGCCAGGCGGTGAGCCTCTTCGATGAGCTCGGACCGCTCCGCCAACCGGTCGCAGAGGCCAATTCGCGCAGCCTCTTCACCGCCGATGCGTCGACCGGTATAGAGCAGTTCGATGGCGTGCTGGTTGCCCACGATCGCGGGCAGCGTCACCGAGAGGCCGAATCCCTGGTGAAAGCCTAAGCGGGCGAAGTTGGCGGAGAACCGAGACTCGGGGCAGCCCACCCGGAAGTCAGCCGACGCCGCCAGCCCCAGGCCTCCCCCGATCGCGGCGCCCTGGACCGCAGCGACCACCGGCGTAGCGGTCTCGAACAGCCTCACGGCTTCGGCGTAGAGGGTGCTGGTCGAGCCGGGCTCCAACGCCGCCGCGGAGCTCTGCCCCGTGAAGTCCGCACCGGCGCAGAAGTGCTTCCCCTCGGAGCAGAGCACGATCGCCCGGGTCTCAGCTTCGTCGAGCGCCTCGTACGCGTCGGCCAGGGACCGGATCAAGGCGATGTCGAAGAAGTTGGCGGGCGGTCGCCGGATCTGGACCGTCGCCACGCCCATCGTGCCCATCTCCACCGACACGTCCCCGAACCGCTGCGCTTCGCCCACGGGGGCAGAGCTTGCCATACTCCCCCGATGGAGATATCGGCCAAGGCCGACTACGCGGTCCGAGCGGTCGCAGAGCTAGCCGCGCGCGAGGGCCGCTCCATGACCACCGCCGAACTGGCCGACGCCCAGGGGATCCCGGTCCAGTTCCTCCAGAACATCTTGCTGCAGCTGCGCCGGCGCGGAATCCTGCACAGCCAGCGCGGCGCCGAGGGCGGCTACCGCCTGAGCCGGCCGGCCTCTGAGATCACCGTGGCCGACGTCCTGCGGGCGGTCGAGGGCCCACTTGCCGCCATACGGGGCGAGCCGCCCGAGGACCAGCGCTACGCCGGCCACGCTGTGGCGCTGACCGACGCGTGGGTGGCGCTGCGGGTCAGCCTGCGAGGCGTGCTCGAGGAGGTCACGGTCCGACAGCTCGCCGACGGGAACCTGCCGGCGGGCGTGGCCGCCACCCGGGACGCCCCGGGTGCCCGGAGGTCCCGTTAGCGTGAGCCCGCCGGACTCGATCGTCCTGCGGGGGTTGACCAAACGCTTCGACTCGCGGGCGGACCCGTTCACGGCGGTAGACGGCATCGACCTGGAGGTGCCGCGAGGGCGCTTCCTCAGCCTCATCGGCCCGAGCGGCTGCGGTAAGTCCACCCTGCTTCGCCTCGTCGCAGGGCTTCTGCGGCCCGACTCCGGATCCGTCGAGCTGTTCGGTGAGACCCCCGAGGAAGCCCGAGCCGCCAAGCGCATCGGCCTGGTCCCCCAGAGCCCCGCCCTCCTGCCGTGGCGAACCGTGCTCCACAACGTGGCCTTGCCAACGGAGGTAAACCGCCGTCAGGGCGGACCCCCGTTGGACCCGGCGCAGCTGCTGCACCGCGTCGGCCTCGCCGACGTGGCCGACCGCCGCCCTCACCAGCTCTCGGGGGGGATGGCCCAGAGGGTGGCCATCGCGCGCGCTCTCGTATGCCAACCCTCGCTGTTGGTGATGGACGAGCCGTTCTCCGCCCTCGACGAGTTGACCCGGGAGG
>JBPCRR010000367.1:0-8032 GCA_050996645.1 Acidimicrobiales bacterium
GGGGAGTTCGATGAGGCTGGGAGGTCAACCGTCGTCGTGGAGTCCAAGCGCCTCGACGACGCTCTGGAAACCCATCCCGCCGACATCGGCTTCATCTGGGTGGACTCGCAGGGTCACGAGGCCCATATCCTCGACGGGGCCCCGCGGCTGCTCCGCCACTCGATCCCGTGGGTGATCGAGTACTGGCCCTACGGGCTCGCCCGCTCCGGGGGCCTGGAGCGCCTGCACGATCTCATCGAGGAGCACTTCGGCCCCGTCGTCGACGTGCGGGAGTCTCTGCGCCGGGAGAAGGTGGTGGCGGTCTCGAAGAATGACCTAGTCCGGGCCGCCTCTGTCATGGGCACCGATCACACCGATCTCATCCTGCTCCCCCGCTGAAGCAGAAGGGCCCCGGGGGATCACCTCCTCTCGGAGGGCGTTGACGTAGCGGACGATCGGGTCGAGCTGCCATTGTGTCGCTCGGCGAACCGCGCGTGCGACCAAGGTCCGCAGGCCGAGGCCCGGCACGACCGTCGCCAGGGTCAACTCCTCCCCTGCGACATCGGGACGGTTGAGCGCCAACGCGGGCCTCGTCGCGTCGTCGAGGGGGTCGAGCCACTCCTGCAGGCTCCGCGCGTTGGCTGCGACCCTCGCTCGGGCGACTTCGGCGGGTGCTCCCCGCGGCGGGTCGGCGACGTCGTCGCGGACCGCCACCCCCGCCAAGCGCGCCATCGCGTCGCGGAGCCCCTCGGGACTGACCACCACCAGGTCGGAATCGCGCACCTGGTCCGCCAGGCCGCCTACGGCTGTGACAACCACCGGCCGATCGTAGAGCTGGGCCCTCTCGACGACCCCCGACGACCAAATCTCCCGGTAAGGCAGGACGAGGGCGTCCGCCGCCACGATCCACTCGTCGAACGCCTCGTCGTTGACGTAACCCTGGTGCAGGTGCACCCGTGGATCCTCGGCGGCCAGTCTCCCGAGGAGCCGTGCGTACCTGTCGTGCTCGGGGGTCGGCACACGCACCTCACCGACGATGTCGAGGCGCACGTGGTCGCCCGCCAGCTGGCCAAGCGCCCGCGCAGCGCGGTCGAAGCCCTTGTGGGGCTGGATGAAGCCGATGGCGAGGAAGACGAACGCGGAAGGGTCGATGCCGAGCAGATCACGAGCCTCCTCGCGCTCGAGCGAGGTCCGGCGCTGGAAGCTCTCCCCGTGTTCGATGAGGCGGACCCGGTCAGCGTCCACCCCGTAGCGCGCCAAGAGGCCCGAACGCTCTGCCTCGGTATGCACGAGGATGGCCGTCGGTTGCCTCCAGAGCAGCGCCCAAAGTCGCCCGCGGAGAATCGCTGCTCGGCTGCAGTCGGGGCCGGCTGTCTCGTGGACCACCACCTCGACGTCACCGCCCAGGCGGAACAACGCCATCAGCCCCACCCATTGCCGCACGAAAGCGCTGAGGCGCATGTGGTGGAAGAAGACCTCGGGGTGGAACTGGACCACCGACCTGTCGAAGTCCCTCGCTCGCCGGGTCAGCCGCAGGAGGCCGATGCAGCTCCGGAGGTCCTCGTGGCCAGCGCCGCCGGAGGGCTGCGACGAGACCACCGTGACCGCGTTGCCTTGCTGGCGGAGCTTGGCCGCCACCTGGAGGCCGTAGTTGGCCAGCCCGTCGCGCAGGGGGGGATAGGGCGTCACGAGGAGCACCTTCACAGCCACTCCTCGATCGTCGCCTCGGCACGGTCGAGCACCTGGGGCCAGGAGAAGTGCGCGCTCACGTAGGCAGGTCCCGCCGCACCGATCTCGCGGAGGAGCTCAGGTTCGTCTCTCACCAGGCGCAGCGCCTCCGCGAACTCGTAGCGGTTGCGATAGGTGACGCCGGCGCCGGAACGGTGGCAGTGCCAGCGGACCACAGAGCTGGCGTGATTCGCGATCACCGGCGTGGACGCCAGCCATGACTCGAGGACCGTGCGCGAGAAGCTCTCCATGGCCGAGGGCTGGAGGTAAGCGCTGGCGACCGCTTGGGCCGTGGCCCTGTCACGGTCGTCGACGGTCCCGAGGTCGATCACGCCCTCGGTCCCCGACCGATCCCCGATCCCGCCGATCCCGCAGGTCACCAGCGGCATGATGTCACCGAGGATCACTCGCGAGAACCGCAGGTCCTCCATCAGCTGTGGCCATCCCTTCCCCCACTCCCGCCGCCCGCAGTAGAGCAAGAAGTCACCTTGGATACCGTGGCGGGAGCGGAACCCTGCCTCGTCCACCTCCGGAGGCGCCTTGATCCCCGATCCGACGACCGCCGAGCGGCGCCCGAGCAGCCGGCGCCTGGAGGCAAGGTCCCTTTCGGGCTCCGACAACAGCCAGAGGCCGCGGACGTTCGTCATCTGGTAGCGGTAAATCTCGAGCTGAGCAAACGGTTCGTCGTGCAGACATGGCACCAGGATGGTTCGCTCCGGGGCAACGTCTGCGAGCGCCAGGCATGCCCAGTTCATGTAGGGCCCGGCGACGATGGCCCTGTAACTCTTGGCCTGGTCCACCAGGTACTCGAACATGCCCGGGCAGCGCATGCCGCTGTTGACCCACGAGTACTGCTCCGCCAGCTCGAGCCTGTCGCCCGCGAGGATCCGCGCTCCGAGCCGGTCCCGCAGCGGTTGGGTCAGCCCGACGGCGTTCCAACGCCTGACGGTCAACGCTCCCTCGGTGGTGGTCCCCTCGGGAAGCGTGTTCTCCCAGGTATAGATGCTCGACGCCGACGTTGTGAGCAAGTCCACCTCCCAGCCGCGTGCCGCCAAGCCTTCTGCGGTCTCGCGCAACACCGCCTCGGCACCCCCGATCTGCGCGGCACTCGAGGTGGCGGCGACGAAGGCGAGGCGGCCTTTCACCCCACCAGCTCCCCAATGAGCCCTTCCAGCGTTGCCCGCGCGCTGTGCGCCGACAGCGACTCGGCCCGATGATGGCCGCGTTCGATCAGATCGGCGCGGGTGGCCTCGTCGTCGAGGAGCTCGGCTACGACCGCCCCCACGAACACGGGGTCCTTGTCGTCGAGGAGGAGGGCGCCCTCCCCGGCTGTCTCGGGCACCGCCGTGGCGCTGTAGGCGACCACTGGGACGCCCAGGCTCATCGCTTCTACGACCGGGACGCAGAAGCCCTCGTGCTCCGACAGGCACACCAGCACGTCCGCGGCCCTGTAGCAGGCGACGAGCTCCGGCTGGGTCACCGGTCCCCGCGCGACAACACCGTCGGCGACGCCGAGTCGCTCCGCCAAGGCGAGCACCGCTGCCCGGTAGCTGCCGGTGAAGGCAGTGCCGATCAGCACGAGGGTCGAGTGCGGGTCGGCGTGACGGCGGTACGCCGCGAACGCCTCCACGATCTCGTGCTGGCACTTGTTGGGTGCGAAGCGTCCCACGAACAACCAGATCCGTCCCCGGCTGCGCCGCTGCGCTAGCTCGTCGCCGAGCCGGCGGTCGCCGTCGATCTGCAGGGCCGCCTGGTCGATGAGGATGGGCAGCACTCCTGTGCGCTCAAAGCCGGCCCGCTGCAGCTCAAGGCGGTTGAACTCCGAGTCGCCGATGCCCAAGACGCACACCGGCGCCAGGTGACGCAGATCCTTACGACCCGCCCTCATGACATCGGCCATCGGCGGGTCCCAGCCTTCGAAGAACCGTGGCGGTGTGACGTTGTGGTACACCACCGCTTTGCGGCCCCCCAGGCCCGCAAAGCGGTCCGACAGATCCGATCCCACCGAGAGGTGGTACAAAGTGGCGTCGGCCGCCGGGCGGATGCCGAGCTCCTCAGCGGCGGTCACCTCGGCGCCCGCCGGGAGCTCGGCGCCCGGTTGGGCTACGTAGATGGTCCCCGCCCTGCCGGCGTCGGCCAGAAGCCGCTGAATCTGGACAGCGTGGGCGCTGATCGCGTCGCCGGCGACCATGCTCGGCATCACCTGGTCGATTCTCATGTGGAGGGGGGCGTCCGGGAAGTCTCCAGTCGCTCCTCCAACAGACCGACCCGGGCCCGCAGCTCGGCAGCCTGCACGTCGAGGCGTCCGAGCACCAAGGCCACCTCGGACGTCATGGTCACCAGGTACTCCTCGAGCCGGCTCACCCGCGCCGTGAGCTCCGGAAGCAGCATCGCCCCCAGGCGGCGGCGACCCCTGCTCCAAAGCGCTGCCGACGGGACAGGATCGAGCGGCCGGCCGAGCGAATCGAGCAGGTCACGGGCCAACAGCGCACTCTGCGCCGGGGGGTGCAGGGGGCTCGCCAGATCGGACACGTCGCCCTCAGCCCGCCAGCCCGCTGCACGCACGCGGGCCGCCCGCAGCACTCGGTTCAGCCCAAGTGCGGGGCCCTGATCCTCACTGAGCGTCAAGAACCCGCACCGACATCGGCCCAAGCATAATGTCGCCGCCAGCTCGGTGGGGGCTGGCGGCGCGCGCCAGCCGGGTCCGGCAGCTGGGGCAGCTACCCCCTGGGCGGTCTCGGTGGCTGGCTAATATGCGACGGTGCAGGCGACGGAGTTGTTGGCGCCAGGGCCGGAGCTGATCGCCGGCCCGGTACGGCCACGGCCCCTCACACTGGGGTCGCTTGCTTGGCGCGGACCGCTCGCCCTGGTCGGTGTGACCTTCCTGTACGTGTGCTGGCGACGCGGCGTGCCGATCGACCGCGACCAGCTCTTCGTCTGGTCATTGGCATTCGTGACGGCGGCGTCGGTCTTCCGGGGCCCTCGCGAGGTCCCGGCGATGCTCAAGGCCTGGGGACCCGTCTACGTCGCGCTGGTCATTTTCGACTACTCCTATTCACTCGGGTTCCGCCTCGGTGTGCCGATCCACTACAGCCCACAGTCGGCCGTAGACCGCCTGCTCGGCTTCGGTCAGCTGCCGACCGTGAGACTCCAACACAGCTTCTACAACCCCGCGGTGGTGCACTGGTGGGACGCGTTGTCCGTGATCATGTGGCTGAGCTACTTCGTGCTCCCGTTCGCCGCGGCCGCGGTCATCTGGATCTGGTTTCGCGACCGCTTCGCGTGGTTCAGGCGGGCCTATCTGTCGCTGCTCATCATGTGCGAGGTGTTCTACATAGTCTTTCCGACCGCGCCGCCGTGGATGCTCGGAGGAACGAGCCACCACCCGGTAACGCGGATCACGGCGCGCGCCGCGGAGCAGGCGGGGATCAGCGTCGCGCCCACACTGTTCAAGACCGGCGCTTCTCTCGCCGACCCGGTCGCCTCGACTCCGTCGTTCCATGCCGCTACAGCGTTCCTCATCGCCCTCATGGTCATCGCGGTGTTTCGCACGCCTTGGCGCTGGCTGGCGCTGGTCTACCCGCTTCTGATGTCCCTGTCCTTGGTTTACCTGGGTGAGCACTTCGCGGTCGACACCATCCTCGGCGGCGGCATCGCCGTGATCGCCCTCGGCTTCGCCCATCGCAGGGAACTTGCCCTTACGACGCCGCTCCAGTTGGAGAGGACCGGGACCCCTCGCCCGCCGTTTCAGCTCCGCGCCGCGCGCCCCCTACATCCGACCCCGCTGGGCGCGTCGCTGGCCGCCGCGCCCAAGCACCGGCCCAGGCACCGGCGCAGGCCGATCAGGACTTGGCTCACCTGGGGGACGGTGACCGCTGCCATTGCCCTCAACGGCTTCCTGGCCATGTACCGCCTCAGCGGCCGGAGCCTCTGGTTCGACGAGGGCTACACCTGGATGACCGCCAGCCAGAGCGTGAGCCACATCTGGGCGGACACCAGTCACGGCGGTGGGCACCTGTTGCCCTACTACCTGTTGGTCCACCTCTCGGTGACGCTGTTCGGCGACGGTGCCGTTGGCCTCCGGCTCCCCTCGGTGCTCGCCGGCATGGGCGCCATCCCGCTGGTCTACATGCTGGCCCGACGCGTCGGCGGCGGGCGGCTCGGCGGCGTGGCAGCTGCGTTGTTGATGTCGGTGTCCATGCCGCTGGTCTTCTGGCAGCAAAACGCCCGCGACTACGCCTTACTGGTGACGCTCGCAGCGGCCAGCACCTTGCTCTTCCTCATGACGGCCCAGACCGGCCGCACCTGGCACGCTGGCGGGTGGCTGCTGGTCACCGCGCTCGCCTGCTACACCCACCCCGAGTCGATCCTGCTCGCGGGGGCGCAGCTTCTCGCAGCCGCTTTGTGGCCACCCGCTCGGGAACTTTGGAGGCGATTCTGGCCGGTGCTGCTCATGGTGGCCCTGGCCGCCGCGCCCGTTGCGGTGTTCGCCCACAGCGACAGCAGCGCCCAGCCGGGCCTCCCCGAAGGTACACGCCTGCTCGAGGTGCTCGGCGCCATGGCGTCCACCGCGGGCGCCATGCCGAGCCTCAGCCGCCCAGACCGGCTTCTGCTCGGGATCACCGCTCTCATCTGGATCGGCGCCGTCGCGCACCTCGTGGCTGACCTCAGGCGTCACGGCCGCAACTCCGCAAGCTTCGGGCCGGCCCTGATGCTGTCGGCGTTCTTGGTGCCGCTCCTCGCTGCCGCGGCGATCTCTGAGCTCGGTCGGCCTGTCTTCGTCGATCGATACCTGATCGTGTGCCTGCCGGCGGCAACGGTGGTCATCGCCATAACCATCACCAGGCTCCGCCCGGTCGCTTGTGCGTTGCACTTCCTGGTTTGCCTGATGGTCTTCCACGTAGGGGTGCTTGTCCCCACGTACGGCCAACCCGTCGAGGACTTTGCAGGAGCGAGCGCGTTCGTGACCTCTCACGCCCAGATCGGAGACTGCATCGCGTTCGACCGAAACGGCAGCCGCGGCCCTTACGACTATTACGCGGCTCGTTCCCTCCGCCGGGCGCACCCCACCGTGAGTCTCTCCCAGGTCCTTCCCCGGGTGCCGGAGGACTACCAACCGAAAGCTGTCGAGCAGCAGGTCGGGAGCATCGGGCTCTTTCAGGAATCACAGAACAGGACACCGGCGCTTGTGGCTCAGACCGTCAGGTCCTGCACCCGTCTCTGGTACATGCGTGCCGACGCCGGCAGCTCCACCGGCAATGCCCAGGAGCGAGCCCAGGCTGCGGCGACCGGCCAGCTCAGCTCCCAACTGACAGAGGCCTACCAGGAGCGCGTGGTCACCACCTTTACGAAGGTCAGTGTCGACCTCTACGCCCACCCACGCGCCGGCTGAGGCTGCGTTCCTCCCTGGCTCTGTTCGGCCATCGCCCCGGCGTCGGTGGTACCCAGACTTCGGCACTCGACAGTGGTGTGCACACCAACCAACCCTTCGCACTTGGTCGGGTTCATCACGCTTAAGACGTACTGCTGCTCATGCCAGTCATAGACGGTGTCCTCGTCACCGCTGACAAGGCCGATCGTGACGGGATAGTCGCCGTCGAGGAGGGGGACCCTGTCCAGTCGGAAGAGGATCTCGCCGGCTCCGGGCTCGACGTTGATCTCTGCGGGGAACCAGTTGTTGTTGGCGCCGAAGAGAAAGTTGCCTGAGTTGTCGTAGACCCGGTAGCCGGCCAGCACGTCATCGACGCGGCGGGCGGCGCGATAGCCGACGCGAATCGTGACGGGCTCGCCGGTGACCGCGTACGCGTGCTCTCCCCCGTCGGCGTGGTCGAACCGCACGTAGGTGATCGCGAGCGAATCATCGCGTCTGCTCGCGTTGGCCGTCGGCGAGGGCGACCCGTCGGCTGCCTCCTCGGCGTCGGCTCCCTCCTCGGCTTGGTCAGTCGGCTCGGTGATGAGCTCGGCGATCTGGTCCGCCTCGACATAGGCCTCCCGCCGAAGCAGGTGCTCGCGGAACGACCTGACGGCCTCCGCCGGGGTACCCAACCCGACCAACAACCCATGGTCTAGAACCGCCGCGCGCGTGCATACCTGACGGACCAGGTCAGGGGCGTGGGTGACCACGACGATGGTGCGGCCCTCCGCTTGGAACTTCTTCACCCGCTCGAGGCACTTGCGCTGGAACAGCTCGTCGCCCACAGCCAGGACCTCGTCGACGATGAGGATGTCAGGATCCATGTTGACCGCCACCGCGAAGCCCAGCCGAACGTACATGCCCGAGGAATAGAACTTCACCTGGTTGTCGATGAACGGCTCGAGCTCGGCG
>JBPCRR010000369.1:0-4542 GCA_050996645.1 Acidimicrobiales bacterium
CACCTCCCCGACCGGCAGCTCCTCGCCGGAGGGCCCCACGACCTTCATGTCGACCACTGGCATCGGCGGCCCGACAGTGTCGGGCTTGGCCACGTAGTCGTCTTCTTGGTTCATGGTCGACAACGAGCTGGTCTCGGTGAGCCCGTAACCGTTGGACGCTTTCCCCGTGGGGAAGTGCTCGGCGATGCGCCGGACCAGGTCGGGAGGTGCCGGGGCTCCGCCGTAGCCGATGTTCTTGACGCTGGCGGTGTCACGGGTATCGAAATCGGGATGGTCGAGCACTTGCATGACCATCGCCGGCACGCCCCCGAAGGTCGACACCCGCTCCCGCTCGATCAGCTCCAGTGCCCGCCCGGCGTCCCACCTGTGCATCATCACCAGCTTCCCGCCGGCGAGGATGTTGGTCACCAGGATCGAGTGGCAGCCGGTCGCGTGGAAGAACGGGACCGAGATCAGGTAGGACGTGGGCTCACCGCCGCCACTCGGTGTGACCCCGGCTCTGAACGCCTGGCGAACCGCCACGTACATGAGCCCAATCGGGTTGGTGCAGATGTTGCGATGCGTGCCGAGCGCGCCCTTTGGCCCGCCGGTGGTGCCCGAGGTGTAGAAGATGGTCGCATCGTCGTCGGCGTCGATCGCCACCTCGGGGAGGTCCTCGTCCTCGGCGACGTCGGCCACCACCTCCTCGAACCTCAGGTGCTCCGCGCTGAGAGCCCGGTCGGCGGCTCGCGCGACGATGACGGCCTCAACCTTGGGAAGCTTCCCCCAGTGCTCCCCGAGGCGCTCCTGACGCTGGAAGTCGGTGAACACCACCTTCGTGCCGGAGTCCGCCAACCCGTACTCGAGCTCCTCCCCGGTCCACCACGCGTTGAGCGGCACTACGACGGCCCCCGCCGCGGCGGCCGCCCAGAACGCCAGCGACCACTCGGGAAGGTTCCGCATGGCTATGGCGACGCGGTCGCCTTTCACCACCCCGAAACGATCCCTCATGACATGAGCCAGATGGGCCGCGGTACGGAAGTGTTCCTCGAAGGTCAGTCGCTCGTCCTCGAAGACCAAGAAGGGGCGGTCCCCGTGCGATCGGCTTGTGCGCAGGATATCGCCCAGAGTCGGCGGGCAGATCTTCCACACCCGGTAGCGCAGAGCCCGAATCTCCGCTTCGACCACCTCGAACATCTGGCCCTCTGCGGTCAACTGGCGGTCGGCTTCTGCGATCGACATCATGGCGCCATCGTGCCTCACGGTCGCTCCCTCCCGCACGGGCGCCGCCGCCTCAGGCCGCGATCAGGCGACGCCAGTCGCCTAGGCGCGCACGAACCTGCGCCGGCGTGAGCGCCAAGGCGTCCTCGGACACCGAGTCCACGATCTCGCGCTGGTCCCAGTAGTGGTGCGCCGCTCCACGAAACAGCCCGAGCCGGTGTGCCACCAGGTCGCCAGGCGCGTCGCCGAGAAGCCCCCACAGCGTGTAGGCCCACTCCGCGTCGTGTATCACCGGCGCGCGCCCGAAGCTCGCTGCCCTTTTGGCGGCGCAGGCGAAAGCCCCGGCCAGCGCGTCGTCGGGCGACTCGCCCTCCGCGAGTTGCAGACGATCGACGAAACGCCTCGCTAGCTTCAGGCCGTAGCCGAGGTCCGGGCCCGCCAGGCCGAACCTGCCTCCCTTCGGCGGCGCCAGGTCCACCAGTTCGCCTGGGCGCTCCGCGCGCCACGATCGCGCCGCTGGCAGGCGCGCCGAAGGGCGGACCCGGTCGGTGGGCGCCAGCGGCACGTAATCGGGTTGGGTCACTGAGGGCGAGTATCGCCGCCAGCGCCGCAGTGGAGCAACCCGAAGACGATCGAGTCCGACAGGGCGGCCCACGAAGCCTCGATGACGTTCTCCGAGACCCCGATCGTGGTCCACGTGCGCTCGCCGTCGGTCGAGTCGATGAGGACCCGGGTGACCGACCCAGTGCCCCGGCTGGAGTCGAGGACCCGTACCTTGAAGTCGATCAGGTGGATTCCCGCCAGCTCCGGGTACCGGGCACCGATCGCCTGGCGCAGCGCCGCGTCGAGGGCGTGCACCGGGCCGTTGCCCTCCGCTGTTGCCAGCACCCGCTCGTCGGCCACGTGCAGCTTGATGGTCGCCTCGGTGACATAGCTGCCGTCCTCGCGCAGATCGGTGATGACCCGGTGCGACTCCAGGCGGAAGAACTCCTGCTTCCAGCCTCCCGCCGCTCTCATCAGCAGGTCGAGGGACCCGTCGGCTACCTCGAAGTGGTAGCCGCGGTGCTCGAGCTCCTTGAGCCTTTCGACAACGTCCCCCATCGCCGTGCTGTCGAGGTCCAGCCCGAGCTCTTCGGCCTTCAGGGCGATCGTCGCGCGCCCGGCCATCTCGCTTACAACGAAGCGGGTGCCGTTGCCCACTGCGTCGGGATCCACGTGCTCGTAGGCCTGACGGGAGCGGGCGATGGCGCTGGTGTGCAGCCCCGCCTTGTGGGCGAACGCCGAGGCCCCCACGTAGGGCTGGTTGGCTGCCGGCGCCAGGTTGGCCAGCTCGGCGATGTGGTGCGACACCGGGGTGAGGCGGGTGAGCCCCTCCTCGCCGATGGTCCTCACCCCCATCTTCAAGGTGAGGTTGGGCACCGCAGCGCTGAGGTCGGCGTTGCCGGTGCGCTCGCCGTAGCCGTTGATGCAACCCTGGACCTGGGTAACCCCTTGGCGGACCGCGACCAGCGAGTTGGCCACCGCACAGCCCGCGTCGTTGTGGAAGTGACAGCCGAGCCGTCCCGCCAGCTTGCCCCGGACCTCCCCCACAGCTCGCTCGACCTCGAACGGCAGCGTGCCGCCGTTGGTGTCGCACAGCACGAGCACCTCGGCGCCCGCCTGCTCGGCGGCGCGCAGCCCCTCGAGGCTGAACCGAGGGTTCTCTCGGTACCCGTCGAAGAAGTGCTCCGCGTCGAGAAACACGCGCTTGCCCTGAGCCACCAGGTATGCAACGGAGTCCGCCACCATCTCCACTGCTTCGCTCGCCGTCGTGCGCAGCGTCTCGGTCACGTGCCACTCTGCGGCCTTTGCTACCAGGCAGACTGCCGGCGTCTGTGCGGCCAGCAGGTTCGCCAGCACGGGGTCGGTGTCGGCCCGGCCGCCCGCTTTCCGGGTGGAACCGAACGCCACCAGGGTCGCGGTGTGCAGGTGAAGCTCTCCGGCTGCAGCCCGCGAGAAGAACTCGGCGTCTTTTGGGTTGGCTCCCGGCCAACCGCCCTCGATGAACTGCACGCCGAGATGGTCGAGCTGCTCGGCCACCCGGATCTTGTCGTCCACGGTGAGCGACAAGCCCTCCTGCTGGCTACCGTCGCGCAAGGTGGTGTCGTAGATGTCGACAGCGTCGGGCATCTCCCTGGGGAGCTCTGCGTGATCGTGGTCACCTGACATGTTCGTTCCAGTCCTTGTAGCGGGCGTCCTCGCCGCGGACCGCAGCGGCGAAGACCTCCTGGATGTGGCGCGTGATCGGCCCCGGCTTCCCGTCGGCCACCTGGCGGTCGTCGATCGACGCTATCGGGACCACCTCGGCCGCGGTCCCGGTGAGAAAGGCCTCCTCGGCGATGTAGAGATCCGAGCGCAGGATGTCCCCGATTTCCACGTCGTAACCGAGGTCGCGGGCGATGGTCACCACCGATCTCTGGGTTATGCCCTCCAACGCTCCCGCGGACTGCGGGGGCGTGACGACGCGCCCGGCGCGCACCACGAAGATGTTCTCGCCGGTGCACTCGCTGACATAGCCCTGGGGCGATAGCAGGATCGCCTCGTCATAGCCCGCCTTCAAGGCCTCGATCTTGGCCATCGAGGAGTTGACGTACAAACCGGTGCCCTTCGCAGCGGGGGGCATGGCGTTGGGGTCGTGGCGCTGCCAAGAGCTGATCTTCATCCTCACGCCGCTGGCGAGGCTCTCCTCGCCCAGGTACGCACCCCATGGCCACACCGCGATCGACACCTGGACGGGACACGGCAGGGGGTTCAGCCCCATCTCCCCGTAGCCGAGGTAGACGATCGGGCGGATGTAGCACTGGTCCAACCCGTTGACGACCACGGTGTCCTTGATCGCCTGGATGATCCGCTCCGGCGTGTAGGGCACGTCGATCATGAATATCTTCGCCGAGTTGAACAGCCTGGTCACGTGATCGGTGAGCCGGAACACCGCGGGGCCCCCCGCGGTGGGGTAGGCCCGGATGCCCTCGAAGACCCCACAGCCATAGTGCAGCGAGTGCGTCAACACGTGGATCTTCGCGTCGTCCCAGTCGACCAGCTCGCCGTCCATCCAGATCTTGTCAGTCGGGGTCAGTGGCATGGCGTCTACAGCCTTTCTGCTATTGCGTCGCCGACCTCCGAGGTCGACAGGCTCCGGTCAGTGGGGACGGCTTCGACGGCCTTGTTGATGCGGGCCGCTGCTTCGGCTTCGCCGAGGAAGTCGAGCATCATCGCCGCCGAGACGATCGCCGCAGTCGGGTCTGCGCGGCCGGTCCCGGCGATGTCGGGCGCTGAGCCGTGGACCGGCTCGAAGAGCGACGG
>JBPCRR010000060.1:0-4145 GCA_050996645.1 Acidimicrobiales bacterium
GACTTGCACTGCGCTCCCACCGTCACCGCGGCGGACAACCTGCGCGCCGAGGGCGTCGAGGCGTCGCGCATTGCGGTCACCGGCAACACCGTGGTGGAGGCGACGGCGGAGTCGCTCCCGCCCCCAGCCGAAGTGCCGGCGATCTGGAAGGCGTTCGGGGTCGCGCCGGGCCGCTTCGTGCTGGCGACGGTCCATCGCCCCGAGAACGTCGACGACGTCAACGCCCTGGAGCGTGTCATCGCGGCCCTCGCCGACCTCGGGCTCCCGGTCCTGCTCCCGGTGCACCCGCGGACCAAGGAGTCGATCGCCCGCTTCGGCTTAGGCGAGCGGGCCGGCGGGCTCCGCTGCGTCGAGCCTGTCGACCACCCCACGTTCCTGGCGCTCGCCACCGGGGCCCGGATGCTGGTCTCGGACTCAGGAGGGATCCAGGAGGAGTGCACCGTCATAAAGAAACCCCTGGTGGTGGTCCGCAACAGCACCGAGCGCCCCGAGTCGGTCGCGGCCGGCTTCGCCCGCCTGGTTCGCCCCGGCGACGACCTCGCCAACGCGATGTCGGAGATGCTGAGCGATGAAGCCCTCGCGCGGCGGTTGCCGACCCTGCCGTCGCCCTACGGCGATGGGCACGCCAGCGAGCGGATAGTGGAGCTGGTGACTGCCCTCGTCGGCGGCTGAGACTCTCAGTGGCCCAGTCGTCAGTGGCTCAGTCGTCGTCGCCCCACGCCTCGTTGCGCTCCTCGACCCGCTGGCGCCAGTTCTCGGCATCCTCCGCCGTCGGGTAAGGGCCCATCCGGTCCATCAGGTTGCAGTCGTCCCTGCGTTCAACCTTCTTGTGCGCGAAGCACCAGTACCACTCGCCGTGCGCATCTCCGAGCTGCCCGAGCTTTTCGGTCATCCGTAGAACCTACGCCCGCCGGCAGCCGCGTGCTACTTGATGTGGACCCCGCTGATGGCCCGGGAGATGACCAGGCGCTGGATCTCGGAGGTGCCCTCGAAGATGGTGAAGATCTTCGAGTCGCGATGCCACCGCTCGACGGGGTGCTCGCGGATGTAGCCAGCCCCGCCGAGGATCTGAATGGCCTCCTCGGTGACGCGCACGGCCGTCTCCCCCGCGAAGAGCTTGGACTGCGACCCCTCCGCTGCGGCGAAGGACTTGCCGGCGCTGGACATCCACGCCGCCTTGTGCACGAGCAGTCGCGCGGCATCGATGGAGACCTTCATGTCGGCGAGCTTGAACGCGATCGCCTGGTTCTCGATGATCGCCCGCCCGAACTGCTTGCGCTCCATGGCGTAGTCGAGCGCGTACTCGTACGCGGCGCGGGCGATGCCCACCGCCTGGGCGCCAACCGCCGGCCGGGACGCCTCGAAGGTCGCCATGGCCGCTTGGCTGCGCTGACCGGTCCTGCCCTCGCGGACCCTCGCCAGGCGCTCGTCGAGCTTTTCCTTGCCGCCGAGCAGGAGCGAGCCGGGTACGCGCACGTCGTCGAGAACGACCTCCGCGGTGTGCGACGCGCGGATGCCCATCTTCTTGAACTTCTGGCCCTGGCTCAGGCCCTTGGTGCCCGGCGGGACGATGAAGCTGCCCTGGCCGCGGGAGCCGAGGGCTGGGTCGATCGACGCCACCACCACGTGCACGTCGGCGATGCCACCGTTGGTGATCCAGGTCTTGGTCCCGTTGAGGACCCACTCGTCAGCGGCTTCGTCGTACACCGCACGGGTGCGCAGAGCGCTCACGTCCGAGCCCGCGTCGGGCTCTGAGACGCAGAACGCCGCCAAGGCGATCTTGTCCGGCGTCCCGAAGCACTGCGGCAGCCACTCGCCGATTTGCTCAGGTGTCCCGTTGCCGACGATGCCTGCAACACCGAGGGTGGTCCCGAAGATCGCCAAACCGATGCCGGCGTCGCCCCACGCCATCTCCTCGAGGGCGAGGGGGAGCATGAGCCCGGTCGGGTCGCCGAATGCGTTCGCCACGAAGTCGAGCGAGTACAGGCCGATCCGGGCTGCCTCCTCGATGATCGGCCAAGGCGTCTCCTCCCGCTCGTCCCATTCGTGTGCAGCGGGGCGGACCACATCCTCGGCAAAGTCGTGGACCCACTTCTGGATCTGGATCTGATCCTCATTGAGATCCAGGGAGAAATCGCTCAACGCGCACCTTCCTCTCGATGGTTACCGCATAGTAACATAGGCACGCGGCGGAGCGGCGCGGAAGGTCCAAGCCAACAGGACCACGGCCGCCACCACCAAAGCGGCGCCGGCCAGGTAGGCCGACCCCGACGCGGCCCGCCCGAGCAGCGCCCCACCGAGTGCTGGTCCGAGGACCCGGGCCATGCCGCCCACCGACTGCTGGTAGCCGAGCACCCGACCCCGGCGATGCCGCCCCGCTCGGCCGGCGAGCGCGGAGGACATCGTCGTCTGTACCAGGCCCTGGCCAACCGTGAGAGCGAGCAAGGCTGGCACCGCAAGATCCCATCCCCGGGTCCTCGACAGCACGACGAGGCCCGCGGCGTCGAGCGATAGCCCGACCAGCAGCGTGGCGCGCTCACCGACGCAGTTGACCACCGGACCCACCAACCCGACCTGGACCGCCACGATCACCGCCCCCACGACTGCGAACACCGCGGCGGACGACCCGATCCCGAACCCCAGGTGGCGCTGCCCGTAGATCGCGAACGTGGCCTCGAACCCGCTGAAGGCCACCAGGGTCAAGAACGCCACCCCGACCAGGCCCACCACTGCTGCCTCGCGTTCCTCGCGCCCGACAGCCTCCTGCCGGCCATGGGGACGGGACGGGGACGGCTGTGGCAGCGCAGGACGGGTCTCGGGCAGGCGCTTGACCGCAACCGCCGCGTTGAGCGCCGCGATGGCCGCTGCCAACAGAAACGGCACCCGCGGCCCTGCGACCGCGGCCAACGCCCCGATGGCCGGACCCGCCACGAAGCCGACACCGAATGCCGCGCCCAGCAAGCCGAACAGCCGGGGGCGGTCGGCCGGAGCTGCCAGGTCGGCCACCGAAGCCTGGGCGACCGAGATACTCGCGCCAGAGGCACCGTCGATAAGCCGCCCTATGAACAGCAGCGCCAGCCCCCCCGCCAAGCCGGTGATGACGCTGCCGACGGCGGTACCGACGAGGGATAGGACCAGGATCGGCTTGCGGCCCACCCTGTCCGAGACCCGCCCCCAGATGGGCGAGAAGGCGAACGACGCCCCGGAGAACGCCGCCACGAGCAGCGACGCCGTAAGGGAGGACGCGTGGAACCGCTTGGCGTAAAGCGGCAGGATGGGCAGCACGATGCCGAACCCGACCAAGTCGAGGGCAACCGTGGTCCATATGACCGCGAAGCCGGGCGGCAGGGGAGGCCGGCGGGGCACGCCCCAGCCAACGCCGGCGACACCTCAGCCGTCAAGTCATCCACCGTCAAGTCGGCGCCGGCGAATAGCCTGCGAGGCGAAATGACCGGAGATCCCGCGGTCGAGGAGGTGACCGTGCGGGGCCTGGCCCTCGTGCTCACGCGGGATCTGGGGCTTGCCGAGTCTGTCACGGCGCATGTAATGGCCGAGGGACCGATGCCGCTGGCGGACCGACTGGCCGCAGTGCGTCGGGAAGCCGCGTCGTCGGCGGCGCCAGCGGGCGAAGGAAGGGATCACGCAGCGTTTTGGAACGATCCTCCGGAGGTGCGCGCGGCCACCTGGCTGATCGGCACCGGGATTCCGCCTTCGGAGGTGGCCGTAGGGCTCGGCATGTCGCAGGCGGGACTGCGTGAGCTGCTCGGCCTGCCGGCGGTGCTCACCACGGTGCCCGAGGCGGGGATCTGCCCGAGTCCTGACCGACTGGCGGCGTACAGCTCCGGGGATCTGCCGCCTGGCGAAGCCGCCGCGATCGGCGACCACCTGGCGCTTTGCGTAGACTGTCGAAGACAAGTGGACCGCTTCGAAGAGATCGCCGACGAGGTGGCCCGGATGCCACCGCCGCCTCCCCCGCCGCCTCCCGAGGGAGCGCTGTCATGGGAGCCGTCCAAGACGGCGGCTGGGCCCGCGATCCGTGTAGTTCGCCAGCGCGGGCCGGCAGGGGCCGCCGCAGCACTGAGCCAGAGGCGCCGGCGCCGGCGCCGGGGGGCCTTGCTCGTGGGCCTCCCGGCGGTGATCCTGGT
>JBPCRR010000143.1:0-2797 GCA_050996645.1 Acidimicrobiales bacterium
GGATCTGGGGCATCGACTCGGTGCCCGCGGGCAGGTTGGGAAAGGGTCTGTCGCCCGGGCACTTCAGGCCCCCGAACCCGTCGGGGTGGCCGACACCAGCCGACCGCCGACCACCCGGCGCCGCGCCCTGACCGGGAGACCCGACCAGGGCAAGCGCCCCCCCACTTGTCAGCGGAGCGCCGAGGGCAAGCGCAGCGCCGGCGGACGCAGCGGTCAAGAACCTCCGTCGCGACATGGGAGAGCTCAACCGAACACGTCCTTGCCGAACGTCGCTGCCGCGCTGGCGTAACCGAGACGGGGCAGGCCGAACATCTTCTCGATCGATGCGAGCAACGAGTAGTGGTTGTAGGCCACCGCGCTCTTGGTGCCGGGCTTGATCGACGGCGACACCAGCACCGCGCCGACCTGCCCGCCACCGAAGCCGGTGAGACCGGGGAGCGGCGAGTCGAGGCTCGGCCCCTCCCCGCAGCACGCCGAGGAGTCGGCTTGCGGCCCGCCGGACTCGTCGAAGGTCACCACCAGAAGGCCGTCTTGCTTGAACGCCGGCGAGCCCGTGATCAGCGGCACCCACTTCGCCAGGAACGCATCTGTGTCCGCGAGGGCGCTGCCGCCAGAGCGCTGGTTGACACACGGGAAGTCGTGGCCGTCGTTGCAAACGTTGGGGACGACCAACGACAAGCTCGGCGTGGTCGCCACGCTGCGAAGGTCCGCCGCGAGCCCAGAGGTTCCCGCCGGCGCGGACCTCGGCAGGCCGCCGGCGGTCGTGCCGAGGGGCACCACGTGGTGTGCGCAATACGAGCTGTCGTCAATGACCGAGTGGAAATAGACCCAGGGATCGTGGCGGGGCACATAGCCGTCGCCGCCGACCGCGGCCTCGGTCTTGTCCTGACTGTTCAAGACTGGGTGGCCGCACGTCGCTGACTCCCGCGAGGCGACGTTGCCCATGTCCTCCATGTAGCCCTTCCAGCTGAGACCGTTCTCGGTGAGCTGGTTGCCCACCGTCTGCACAGCCTGGGGGTAGACGCAGCCGGTCCCGAGCGCCTGGCCACCTATGAGCGCAGGGACGCCGACAAAGTCGGTGTAGACCTGGCAGTCCAGCTGGCTCTGCAGATTTGGGCCCTGGCCGCTGACCATCGCGGTGTAGTTGGCGTTGCTCTCATGGGCGGTCCCGTAGTAGTTGGGGAGCATCGCTCCCTTGGCCGGAAGCGTCGAGGCAAGGTAGGGGTCCGCCTTGGGATTGGCGAAGGTGTCCTTGTAGCCCTGGTTCTCCAACACGATGACGAAGACATGCCCGATGTGGCGCTGCGCGCGCTCGTGCGCAAGCGTCGGCGCCGCCGAAAGGCCGAGCATCGCCATTGTCGCAGCAAGGACGGCCAGCACACGTCGGCTTCGGTATCTCACCCTCATGAGCTTCGCCGTCGGCGGAGTGCCATCCTGCATGAGCTTCGCCGCCGGCGGGGTGCCATCCTGCCCCGCTTGGTGAACCTGCGGTGAACTTGCGGGCAACCCTTCGTCAAAAGGCCCGCCGCACGACCCACTGCTTGAGCCGGGTATAGGGCGGGTACGTCATCGCCGGGTCGGGCCGCGAGGGGCGGCGCAACACGGCCTTGCGGTGTGAGAAGACGTCGAAACCGGCCTTGCCGTGGTAAGCGCCCATACCGCTTTCACCCACACCGCCAAAGGGAAGACCCGGCACTGCTAGGTGGAGCAAGGTGGCATTGACGCACACCCCACCCGACGACGTGCTCGCGATCACCTTGTCGGCCACCTCCTGGTCCTCGGCAAAGACATACAGCGCCAACGGCTTGTCGCGGGCGTTGACGGTGGCGATCGCTTCGTCCACTCCGTCAACGGCGATCACCGCCAGCACCGGACCGAAGATCTCCTCCGCCATCACGGGGTCGTCCCAGGTCACCCCGGTGAGCACGGTGGGGGCCAGATAGCGCCGTTCGCGGTCGCCGTGGCCCCCTAGCGCCACCTCGGCTCCGCCCCGGTTGTCGATCAGTCCCTTCAGCCTGTCGAAATGACGCTGGTCGACGATGCGGGCGTAGTCCGGGCTCACCTGAGGGTCGCCGCCATAGAACGCGGTCACTTGTCGGCTGAGCGCCGTCGTGAACTCCCGCTCCACGGCCCGGTCCACCAACACGTAGTCAGGGGCGACGCAGGTCTGACCGGCATTGACCCACTTTCCCCACGCCACCCTGCGCGCCGCCACTTCTACGTTCGCGCTTCGGTCGACGATCACCGGGCTCTTGCCCCCGAGCTCCAGAGTGACCGGCGTGAGGTGCTTGGCGGCGGCCGCCATGACAATCCGGCCGACCCGGCCGTTGCCGGTGTAGAAGATGTGGTCCCAGCGCTGCTCCAGCAACGACGTGACAACGGGGGCGTCGCCCTCCACTATGGCCACCGCGTCGGGATCCAGGTACCGCGGCACCCATCGGGCGAGGGCGGCCGAGGTGGCTGAGGAGATCTCCGACGGCTTGCCCACCACGGTGTTGCCGGCGGCCACTGAGTACGCCATGGGCAGCACCAGGAGGTGCACCGGATAATTCCAGGGCGCTATCACCAAGGTGACACCGAGCGGTTCGGGCACTATCGAGGCCCGAGACGGCTTGAGCACCGCACGCACGGGAACGCGTTCGGGTGCCATCCAACGCTCCAGGTGGGCGAGAATGTGATCGATCTCCCCGCTCACGTGGCCGAGCTCGGTGACCCATCCCTCGATGGCTGGCTTGCCGAGGTCCGCGGCGAGGGCCCCGAGAAGCTCCGCTTCGCGCTCGCGCAGCATGGCCTGAAG
>JBPCRR010000144.1:0-2790 GCA_050996645.1 Acidimicrobiales bacterium
CCCTCCTCCCCGAGCCCGCACGGGCCCGAGCCCGAACGGAGAAGCCGTGCACTTGGCCTACAGCGATGAGCAGGAGTCGTTGCGCCAGCGGCTCCGGGCGTACTACTCCGAGCTCCTGAGTCCCGAGGTCGAAGAGGAGCTCTCATCGGCCCGCGGCGTCGGCCCGACGGTTCGCCGGATCGTGCGTCGCATGGGAGAGGATGGCTGGCTCGGTATCGGCTGGCCGAAGGAGCACGGAGGCCAGGGCCGCTCGGCTCTGGAGCAATTCGTCTTCTTCGACGAGTCGATGCGAGCCGGAGCGCCGGTCCCCATGCTGACGATCAACACCGTGGGACCCACCATCCAGCAGTTCGGTACGGCGGAGCAGAAGGAGTCCTTTCTGCCGCGGATCCTGCGGGGTGAGATCCACTTCTGCATCGGCTACACCGAGCCCGGTGCCGGCACCGACCTCGCGAGCCTCACCACGCGGGCCACCCTCGACGGCAGCGAGTACGTGATCAACGGCCAGAAGACCTTCACCAGCCTCTCCCGCGACGCCGATTTCATGTGGCTCGCCGCCCGCACCAACCCCGAAGCCAAGAAGCACCAGGGGATCTCGATATTCATCGTGCCGATGGACACACCGGGAATCACGCTGGCGCCCATGAGCCTGCTGTCCGAGCACGACATCAACCAGACGTTCTTCGACGACGTCCGGGTGCCGGCGTCGAATGTCGTCGGCGGCGTGGACATGGGCTGGTCGCTCATCACCAACCAGTTGAACCACGAGCGGGTGACCTTGTGCTCCCCGGGGATCATCGAGCGCATGCTGAGCGAGGTCCACGGATGGGCCTGCGACACTCGGCTTGCCGACGGGTCCCGGGTGATCGACACCGAGTGGGTACAGCTGAACCTGGCGCGGGTGCGTGCCAAGCTGGAGTTCTTGAAGCTGATCAACTGGAAGGTGGCCTGGACCGCGACCCAGGGCCACCTCGATGTGGCCGACGCTTCGACCACCAAGGTCTTCGGGACCGAGTTCTATCTGGAGGCATTTCGCCTGCTCATGGAGATCCTCGGCGAGCGCGGTTACCTCCGGGACGGGTCCCCCGACGCACTCCTGCGGGGACGCCTGGAGCGCTCGTATCGAAGTCTGCTGATCCTCACCTTCGGAGGCGGCACCAACGAGGTCCAGCGCGACCTGATCGCCACGTTCGGGCTCGGGTTGCCGCGGGCGGGGAGGTGAGGGCATGGACTTCTCGCTGAGCGACGAGCAGTCGGCAGTGGTCGAGGCAGTTGCGCCGATCTTCGCCGCGGCCGCGGAGTCGGAGGACGCGACGAGGTGCTGGGCGGCGCTCAGCGACGCCAACCTGCTCGGTCTTGCGGTCGACACCGGCTATGGCGGCAGTGGTCTCGGCTTCTTCGAGATCTCGTTGCTACTGGAGGAGGCGGGACGCGTCGCTTCGCCGACTCCCCTGTGGCCGACCCTGGTGCTCGGCGGGCTCGCGCTCGGCCACTTCGGCAGCGACGCACAGAAGGATCGTTGGCTGCCGTCGCTCGCGGCGGGGCGGTTGATTGCCACCGCCGCGCTCCTGGAGCCGGGCACCGAGGCGGACCGTCCGGGCACACTGGCGCGCGCCGATGGGGAGGGATGGCTGCTCGACGGCTTCAAGACGACGGTCCCGGCCCTTCCGTTAGCAGGTTTGGTGCTCGTGCCCGTCCGGGTGGACGGCGGGGGCTCCGCGGTCTTCATCGTCGATCCCGCCGCGGCGGGGGTCACGGTCGGCGAGCTCGACACCACCACCGGGTGGCCTCAGGGTCGCTTGGACCTGGAGGCTGTGTCGGTGGGCCCCGACCAACTCCTCGGCGAGATCGGCCAAGGGGAGGAGATCCTCGAGTGGCTCGTGCCGCGCGCGGTCAGCGGCCTGTGCTCGTTCGCGAGCGGGGTCTGCGACGCAGCGGTTCGGCTGACGGCGGAGTACGTCGCCTCCCGGCAGCAGTTCGGGCGCGCCATCGCGACGTTTCAGGCGGTTGGGCAACGGGCGGCGGACGCCTACATCGACGCCGAGGCGGTTCGCCTCACCGCGCGGCAGGCCGCGTGGCGGTTGTCGGCCGGGCTGGCGGCGCAAGAGGAGGTGGCCATCGCCAAGTTCTGGGCAGCCGAGGGCGGCCAACGGGTCGTGCACGCAGCGGTGCATCTCCACGGCGGGGTGGGGGTGGATCGCAGCTACCCCCTCCACAGATACTTCCTCGCCGCAAAGCAACTGGAGCTCCAGCTCGGCGGGGCGACCGTGAGCCTCGCTCGCCTGGGCAGGGCGATGGCGGCCCGACGACCGTAGCCCTGCAGCCTGCTCATCCTGCACCCTCGCCGCCCATGCGCTAGTCTTCACAAAGCGGCTAGTCGTTCGCCCTTGGCCTCCGACGGTTGGGGGACGGCTTCGGAATGAATGAGGTGCCCACGCTGGTTGCATGAGGCGCTGGTTGCATGAGGCATCGGACCGGGGAGCCATCTCGGTTCGGGGTCCGCGCCACTGTGCCGCACGGCTCAGATGCCGTGCAGGGCCGGGGCGCAATCGAGCAAGTGAGAGTGGAGAACCGAACTGGACCGGATCAGCTTTGAGGCAGCGGTCGTAGCGGATGCCGGCGGCTGGGTTACGCCTGAAGAGAAGGCGGCGCTGACGGCCGATCCAGCCGCATGGTCGGCAACGCTTCGCCGCCTGATCCTCGAGACCGACGACAGCTTGATACGCGCTTCGCGCCTTGGCGGCGAGGAGCGTCCCCAGGTCCTCGCCGACCTGCGGCACGAGCGGGAGC
>JBPCRR010000191.1:0-4626 GCA_050996645.1 Acidimicrobiales bacterium
TGGACCTCGCCTGGGCACCGGGCGCGTTCGAATTGCCTTTGGTGACGAGGTGTCTCGCCGAAAGTGGCTCCTACGACGCCGTAATCGCTTTGGGCGCGGTCATACGGGGCGCGACCGGCCATTATGACGTCGTGGCCGGGCAGGCTGCGGCCGGCATCATGCGGGTCCAGCTCGACACCGGGGTCCCGGTCATCTTCGGAGTGCTCACCACCGACACCATCGAACAGGCCGTCGAGCGCGCCGGCTCGAAGGCTGGCAACAAGGGTTTCGAGGCCGCTGCATCGGCGATCGAGATGGCGCTGCTGGTGCGGAGCCTACCGGCGGGTCCGCGCCGATCGGAGGGCTAGCGGTGCTGCGGCTCGTGCTGCCGAAGGGCTCGCTCGAGCGGGCAACCCTCGAGCTCTTCGAGGCCGCCGACCTTGGCGTGAGGCGGGGGTCGGAGGTCGAGTACAGGGCAAGCGTCGACGACCCACGGATCGACGAGGTGCGGATACTGCGGCCCCAGGAGATACCCACCTACGTAGCCGAAGGCCTTTTCGACCTCGGCATCACCGGCAGGGATTGGGTGGAGGAGACTGGGAGCGAGGTCGTCTCCCTAGGCGAGCTGCATTACAGCAAAGTCACCTCCAACCCGATCAGGGTGGTCCTGGCCGTGGCCGACGACTCCCCGGCTCAGTCGGTCAAGGACCTCGCGGAGGGGGTCAGGGTGTCGACGGAGTACCCGGCGCTGACGGAGCGGTTCTTGACCGCCCAGGGGGTGCGCGCCGACGTTCGCGTATCACATGGGGCGACCGAGGCAAAGATCCCCGAGATCGCCGACGCGGTGGTGGAGATCACCGAGACGGGCAGGGCGCTGCGGGCAGCGGGGCTACGGATCATCGACACCATCTTGGTGTCGTTCACCGAGCTGATCGCCAACCCGGCGTCGTACGCCGACGAGGCCAAGCGCCACGCGATGGAACAGCTGCTCAGCCTGCTGGCGGGAACCCTGGTCGCTCGTAGCCGGGTGCTCGTCACGCTAAACGTCGCCAGCGCAGACCTCGATCGGGTGATCGAGCTCCTGCCGGCCATGAAGTCCCCGACGGTCTCCAAGCTGTTCGGCGAGGACGGCTTCGCGGTCGAGGCGGTCGTGCCGAAGTCGGAGATCAACACGCTCATACCAACCCTGAAGGACCACGGCGCCAGCGACATAATCGAGCTACCGATCGCCAAGATCGTGCCGTGAGCCCCAGGATGTCGGGCAGGCTGTCGGGCACCGTGGACACCTTCGACGCCGAGGTGGGCCTCGGGGAGGTCAGGAGCGCCGACGGGACGACACACCCCTTCCACTGCACTCAGATCGCCGACGACTCGCGCTCGATCGACGCCGGCGAAGAAGTCAGCTTCGTGCTGATCGCGGGCCGCCACGGCCGGGTGGAGGCCGCCTCCGTCGAGCCTCGCAGCGTGTAGGGGATACGGGCGACGGTTTCAGTCAACGCCGCACGAGGAATGGACCCCTTACTCCCGCCAGCGCACGAGCAGGCTTCCATTCCGGCGCGACCTGAGCTTCGGCGAAAATGAATAGCTTGCGACGAGTTGCATCGCCCGGACCGATCGTCACGATTGCGGGCACCCTCGTCTTGTTTGTACTGGCCACCCCGTTGCTGCTGCTTCAAGTCGGGAGAGCCGACCTGGACGTCTACCGCCACGGTGCGTCGACGATCGTTCACGGGACTTCGCTCTATGCCCCGAGCTTCGCTGCGCAGACCCCGGGTCATCTTCCCTTCACGTACCCGCCCTTCGGTGCCGTCGCCGCCTTGGTGTTGCTGCCCCTTCCCGGCCCGCTGACAGCCGAGCTGTGGGCCATGGCCACCATCGTCATGCTCGCCTGGTGCGTGCGGGTCTCTTTCCAGCCGTTGCTCGACAGAACCCGTCGCCCTGACGTCACGTTGGCCCTGGTGACCGCTCTATTGCTGTATACCCGGCCCGTCTTCGACCACCTCGGCGACGGACAAGTCGATATTGCGCTCATGACCCTGTGCCTGGCCGATGTGCTGGCGACCAACCCGCGATGGCCCCGGGGGTTGCTGGTGGGGGCGGCGACAGCCATCAAGCTGGTGCCTGGGATCTTCATCATCTACCTGTGGGCGACGGGTCGACGGCGAGCGGCAGCTATCGCTGCCGCGACGTTCGTGTTCTGTGAGGCGCTGGCCGGGTTCGTCGCATTCGGGGACTCGCGTCTGTATTGGACAAAGTTGATCTTCAACACTGAGCGGCCGGGATACACGGCCGGGTACAAGAACCAGTCCCTTCGTGGAATCCTGCTGCGCGTCCTACCGACGCCAGGACGAACACTGCTGGTCATTGCGGCGATAGCCATCATCGCTGCGGTGGGCCTGCTCCGGGCGCGCCAGGCAACACGACGGGGCCAGCCGGTCGTCGGTGCCACACTGGCCGGGCTCACTGGCGTCCTTGCCTCGCCCGTGTCGTGGGTGCACGCCGCGGTGTGGATCATTCCTGCGATCGGCGTCGTGGCCGATGGGCTCGCCGACAGGTTTCGGGTCGCGATCGCCCTTGCCGTGACTGTGGCGTTGCTCGCCGGCTTGCCCTACGTCCCGAACGTGATCCACGGTCTTCCGCACCCAGCGGTGGTGCTGTTGCAAAGGTCCTTCGGGCTGATTTGCATCGCCCTCGCACTGCTGCTGAGACCACCGTCGCAGGTCGGGTTGGCCTGACCAGTCGTGGCCCGGCTTTGGGCTCAGGCGGGCGGCAACCGCCCCAGGAAAGCGATGACGCCTGCCGCCGTGCGCACGATAGGTCCAGATCCAGCCCGCCGGCTTCTCATCGCGAGCCCTCGGGCGCCTTGGTCGCCTCGTTCGGCGCCGAGCCGCTCACCTGCACGAAGCTGAGCCGGAGCTGCGCCAGGGCCTCGACGAGGTCGTGCTCGGGCTCCGCCAACCGGCCTGCCATACCCTCGACGAGGGCGGCGAGGGCGTCGATGGCCGTACGCGCCTGGGCCAGTTGGGGCGGCCGCATCGACAAGTGCACGGCGGCGAGTTGGAACAGCCCATAGGCGTGGTTGGCGATGATGATCTCGGGTGGGATCTGGGCCAGCTCCGCCTGGAGCTTCGCCAGCTGCTCCTCCTGCTCGGCGTCGCTCATGGCCGCCTCCGGTCGGGGGGCGGCTTGCTCCTCTTGTGGAGCGGGTGAGGAGGCCGGCGGGGCCTTGGGAATGGGGCGTTCGCCGTCGGGTGTCCAAAGCGTGCTCATTGGCGCTACCATAGGTTGCAACAAAAGAACACGGGAAGCGGGGCTCTCGAAGCCCCCACCCGGCCATCACGGGCGTCGCCGTCCGCTGCTGCGCCCGGGTTGATCGACCGCCAGCGGGCGGGCGTTGCTTTCCGACGCCCGCCCCTTCGCGTGGTCGAAAGGGGCACCATCGACCAAGGAGTGATGTCGCATAGCCGCTGCACCCGAACTGAGCGAGCACAGGATCAACGACCGAATCCGGGCCAGGGAGGTCCTCCTGATCGACCCCGAAGGAAAGCAGCTCGGGACCAAGCCCCTGCCCGAGGCCCTCTCGATCGCACGACAGCTGGACCTCGACTTGGTGGAGGTGGCCGCCGAGGCCAATCCGCCGGTTTGCCGGATCATGGACTACAACCGCTTCAAGTACGAAGCCGCGCAGCGGGCCAAGGAGTCCCGGCGAAAGACCACCAGTACCAGCATCAAGGAGATGAAGTACCGCCCGAAGATCGGCACCGGGGACTTCGACACCAAGACCCGTCAGGTCGCCAGGTTCCTCGGCGAGGGACACAAGGTCAAGATCACGATCATGTTCAGAGGCAGGGAGATGAGCCACCCCGAGCTCGGCAAGAAGATCCTCGACCAGGTAGCCGAGGCCGTCAGCTCGGTCGCGAAAGTGGAAGCGGCGGCCAAGCTCGACGGGCGCAACATGATCATGGTCCTCGCGCCCGACAGACGAAGCCAGCAGTCCCAGCAGCACCAGTCCCAGAACCTTCCGAAGCCACCGCCGCCGGGAGGGGCCCCGCCGGACGCCCAATTGAACGATTCTCAGCCGGCCGCCGCTACAGCAGGGATCTCCGAACCGGTTGCGGTCAGCGCCAACGAACAGTAGGAGCACACGAATGCCGAAGATGAAGACCGACCGAGGGGCCGCCAAGCGTTTCAAGGTGACAGGGACAGGCAAGCTCCGGCGACGCCGGGCGTTCCGATCCCACATCCTTGAGAAGAAGTCGAGCGTTCGCACCAGGCGTCTCGGGCGCGAAGCCGACGTGTCGCCAGCCGACCGCCGTTCGGTGAAGCGCCTTCTAGGCCTCTGACCACCCTTGGGCTTCGAGCCCCCAGCGAAAGGAGTACCCGATGGCCCGGGTCAAGCGCGCCGTCCATAGCAGGAAGCACCGCAAGGCGACCCTGGAGCAGGCGCAGGGTTACTACGGCAACAAGTCCCGCAGCTACCGCGCGGCCAACGAGCAGATCATGCACTCCCTGCAGTACGCGTTCCGGGACCGCCGGGCGCGCAAGGGGGACTTCCGTCAGTTGTGGATCCAGCGGATCAACGCGGCGGCGAGGTCACACGGCATGAGCTACAGCCGCTTCGTGGCCGGGCTGCGCTCCGCCGAGGTC
>JBPCRR010000195.1:0-5088 GCA_050996645.1 Acidimicrobiales bacterium
CCCGTATCTGGTCCGCCTGGCTACCGGGGTGGTCGCGGGGGCTCTGATCGCGCTGTCGGTGCCGCCGTTCGCTTGGTGGCCCTTGGCGATCGCCGGCTACGGGCTCGTAGCGTTGCTTTTGAGGGGCACACGGATAAGGCAGCGCATCGCGCTCGGCCTCGCCACTGGCATTGCGCAGTATGTGATAGGGGTCTGGTGGGTCAACGAGTTTTCGATATTTGGCGCAGTGGCGCTCATGTTGCTGGGGGCGGTCTGGGTCGCCGCGGCGCTCGCTATTGCCGGCGGCCGCCGATGGTGGCGAATTGCGGTCGGGCTTCCCGGCGCGATGGTTCTGTCGGACTGGGCCAGAGCGAACTTTCCCCTCGGCGGATTTCCTCTCGCCGGGACCTCCCTCGGACAGGCCAATTCCCCCTTGGCGGTCTCGGTCCGCTTAGGGGGCGCTCTGCTGCTCACTGGCGTGACGGCGCTGAGCGGAGTCGCCCTCGCGATGCTGTGCTCCGGAGCGGTGGATGGTTCCCGACGTCGGGGCCGTACGAGCACGCGGCGACCCCTCAGCGCAGTTGCTGGCGGTGTCGCAGCGGCGGCCGCCGTGGCGGCGATCTTGGGCGTGGCCGCCTGGTCGCCCAAGGGCTCGACCAGCGCCCGCGTGCTACGAGTGGCGTTGGTGCAAGGCGGCGGACCGCGCGGAACCCGACAAGTGACCACCGACCCGGCTGTTGTCTTCGCCCGGCACCTCGCGGCTGCCGACCAGATCGTGGGCCCCGTTGGCCTGGTGGCGTTCCCCGAAGGCGTGCTCCAGAGCACGACCGACTTCACCCGCACGCCAGGTGCGAGCGACCTTGCCGGCGTGGCCATCCGCCTCGGCGCGACCGTGGTCGCCGGCGTGGAGCAGGACGTGGGTACCCGGCACTACCTCAACGAGGTGGTGGTGTGGGCACCCGACGGGCGGATCGTCGGAGAGTACGAGAAGAACCACCTCGTCCCCTTCGGGGAGTACGTGCCGGCGCGCTCGTGGCTCGGGCACTTCTTCAACCTCTCCGATGTTCCACTCGATGCGATCGCTGGCCACGCGCCGGGTTTCGTCGCCACCCCATCGGGGCCTCTTGGGGTCATGATCTCCTATGAGGTGTTCTTCGACCAGCGTGCGCGCCAGGCTGTGCGTGCCGGCGGCGAGCTGCTGGTGGTGCCGACCAACACCGCTTCCTATCGCTCCAGCCAGGTTCCAGCCCAGGAGCTGGCCGCCGCGCGGCTACGGGCGATCGAGACCGGCCGGGATCTCGTGCAAGTGACACCGACCGGCTACTCAGCGGTGGTCAGCGCGTCCGGCAACGTGGTGGAGCGAAGCACGCTGGGGCGTCGCCAACTTGTCGCGGCAATGGTGGCCCTTCGCGTTGGGCAGACCACCTACGTGCGCTACGGCGACCTGCCCCCACTGGTGATTGGGTCGATGGCGCTCGTGCTCGGATGGGCTCGACCGTTTTCGCGGCGGCCCTAGTGTCGTCGCATCGAGTTGCTTTTTGTGTGCACCGGAAATCAGTGTCGCAGCCCCATGGCGGCAGCCTTGGCGGGCCACGCCCTCGCTGAGCAGGGCTGTGACACCACCGTGCGCTCCGCCGGGTTCGTCGGCTCGGGGGTGCCGCCCTCGGAGGCAACCGTGGAGATTCTCGCCGAGCGGGGACTCGACGCGGCTGGCCACCTAAGCTCCCGCGTGAGCGCGGACGTGGTTTCTACAGCCGACCTCGTCCTCACCATGACCCGCCAGCACCTCATCGACGTTGTGGTGCTGAGCCCTGACACTTGGTCCCACTGCTTCACGCTCGCTGACGCGGTCCGCCGCGCGCGGGCCGTCGGCCCACGGTCCTCGGACGTCTCGGTCGAGGCCTGGGTCGCCCGCTTGCATGGCGGACGGCAGCGGTCCTCGCTGCTGTCGCTGCCACTCGAGGATGACATCGCCGACCCGATGGGCCAGCGTCGATCGGCCTACCTGGAGGTGCTCGATCACCTTGACGCTTTGGTCTCGGAGCTCACCAGCCTGCTCTGCCCAGCTTGACCGCTGACCTCTCAGCGACAACAGTTTGAGCCTTATGACCAGGGACGACGTTGCGCTTAGAGTCGCGCTGCTCGTCTATAGGGGCAATCCGCACTCGGGCGGCCAGGGGGTCTACACCAGGTACCTCGCCCGCGAGCTCGTCCGCCTCGGCCATCGCGTCACCGTCTTTGCCGGACAGCCCTACCCAGTCCTCGACGACGGCGTGGAGTTCACGGAGGTTCCTAGTCTCGATCTCTATCGGGAGCCTGACCCATTTCGCATCCCACATCCCCGCGAGTTCAAGGCCCCGATCGACGCAGCCGAGTTCGCCCTGATGTGCACGGCGGGGTTTCCCGAGCCCCGGACATTCAGCTACCGGGTGCGCAGGCTGCTGAGGGCTCGAGTGGGACAGTTCGATGTCGTCCATGACAACCAGACCTTCGGGCGAAGCCTGCTCGGCGTGATGGAGGACTGCTGGCCGCTCGTCGGGACGTGCCACCATCCGATAACTGTCGATCGCACGCTCGACCTAGCGCACGCTACGACCTGGCGGCGACAGATCACCCTTCGCCGGTGGTACGGATTCCTCGCTATGCAGAAGAAGGTCGCGGCGCGCTTCCCCCGGATCCTCACCGTGTCATCGTCCTCCAAGCGCGACATCGTCGACCAGATGGGGATTGCAGAGGACCGCCTGCATGTGGTGCCGATCGGCGCTGACCCCGAGCTGTACAGGCCTCTCCGGGAGGTGAGGCGGGTGCCCGGGCGGATCATGACTACTGCCAGCGCCGACGTACCGATGAAGGGGCTGGTCCCGCTCCTAGAAGCGCTCGCCAAGCTGCGCACTGAACGACCCGAAGCCCACCTGGTCGTGGTCGGCAAGCTGAAAGACGGCAGTCCCGTGAGCGCGACTATCGACAGGCTGGGCCTGGCCGGGGCCGTCAGCTTCGAAGGCGGCATCACCGACCGGCGGGTGGTCGAGCTCTACGCCGAAGCTCAGGTGGCGGCGGTCCCGTCCTTGTATGAGGGGTTCTCGTTGCCGGCGATTGAGGCCATGGCGTGCGGCGTTCCGGTTGTAGGAACCACTGGGGGTGCCATCCCAGAGGTGGTCGGGGAGCACGGAAGGACCGGCCTGCTGGTCGCGGCCGGCGACTCCGGCGCCCTTGCCGCGGCGCTCGACCACGTCTTGGGGGATCCCACGCTGGCCTCTCGCCTAGGCCACGGGGGGCGAAGGAGAGCGCTCGAACGTTTCACCTGGAGGGCATGTGCCGAGGCCACGGCCGAGCACTATCGCTGGGCCATAGACAACCAACGCTTGCTCTCGGTGGCCGCTTCGTGCTGACCGTCCGTTATGACCGTTTGGGTGTCCGAGCCGGCGACAGGTTGCTCGATCTCGGCGCGGGCGGGGGAAGGCACGCGTTCGAAGCCATGCGCCGGGGAGCGACGGTCACCGCCCTTGACGCCGATTCGGCGGAAATAAAGGACACCCTGGCGATGATGCGGGCGATGGAGGCGGAGGACTCTTCGTCGGGGAATACCACCGGGTCTGGGACCGGGGTGACCGGGGACGCACTCGACCTCCCTTTCCCGAACGCCTCCTTTGACCGTGTGATAGCAGCCGAGGTGCTCGAACACATCCCCGACGACCGACGGGCGATCGCCGAGCTGGTCCGGGTCTTGCGCCGTGGCGGCACCATGGCCGTAACGGTGCCGCGCTGGTTTCCCGAACTGATCTGCTGGGCGCTCTCGGAGGACTACCACACCGTGCCCGGAGGACACGTTCGCATCTACAGACTCTCGGAGCTCGTCCGCCGGCTTCGCGCCGGCGGCCTCGACCCATACGCCACCCACCACGCGCACGGTCTTCACGCTCCTTACTGGTGGCTCAAGTGCGCGGTCGGGGTCCGCGATGACGAACACCGACTCGTCCGGGCTTACCACCGCCTGCTCGTGTGGGACATCACCGCCGGCTCCCCGGTCACCCGGGTCCCCGACGCGCTTCTCAATCCCCTCATCGGCAAGAGCGCGGTGGTCTATCTGAGGAAGTCGGCGTGACCCGCCTCACCACGGCGGAGACGACGGCGACCGCAGAGTGGATCGCCTCGGTTCAACTGCCGAGCGGGATGATCCCGTGGTACCCCGGGGGCCACGCCGACCCTTGGAACCACACCGAGGCAGCCATGGCGCTCGTCCGCGCTGGCCTAAGGTCCGAGGCCGAGCGGGCCTACGACTGGTTGGCACATTCGCAGCTCGATGACGGCGCGTGGTGCGCGTACTACCTGGCGGACGGGGTCGAGGAGCCCCGGCGCGACCCGAACGTGGTGGCATACGTCGCCACGGGCGTGTGGTGGCACTACCTCGAGACCAAGGACCGAGGTCTCTTGGAGGACCTCTGGCCGATGGTAGAAGCGGCGATGGGCTTCGCGCTGAGGATGCAACTCGAAACCGGGGCGTTCGCGTGGTCCCTCGGGCCCGATGGCCGAATGAGCGACAGTGCTCTGCTCACGGGTACCTCGTCGGTCCACCACAGCCTTCGGGCTGCGGTCGCCATCGCCACCGAGCTGGGCCACGAGCGCCCCGAGTGGGAGCTGGCAGCCGGGCGGGCGGCCCATGCCATCGCGCACCGGCCCTTGGCCTTTGTGAGCAAGGACCGTTGGGCCATGGATTGGTACTACCCGGTGCTCTGCGGCGCGCTGTCGACCGACAGGGCCGCCGAGCGGATCGAGGTCGGGTGGTCCACATTCGTGCTCGACGGGGTCGGCGTCCGCTGCGTGTGTGATCAACCCTGGGTGACCGCGGCTGAGACAGCCGAGTGCGTCATGGCCCTCGACTCGCTCGGGATGTCGGCCGAGGCCACCCAGCTGCTCGGCTGGACCCGCCATCTGCGCTGCGACGATGGCGCGTACTGGACGGGATGTGTCCATCCGCAATGCGTCCGCTACCCCGGCGGGGAGCGCTCGACCTACAGGGCGGCCGCCGTGGTCATGGTCGAACATGTCGTATATGGCTCCGGGGCCACCACCGGATTGCTTCGGGGCAAGTCGTTGCCAACGGTCATGGAA
>JBPCRR010000331.1:0-2665 GCA_050996645.1 Acidimicrobiales bacterium
TTACCTGGTTCGGCGTCAGGGCCGCAAAGAGAGGCTGGAACCCGTTGAACAGCGCTGTCAGGTCCAACGCCGGCCGGGTTCGCTCCACGGGAATTGTCGACCCATCCTTCAGCGGCGCACCTGGGGCCGTGCCTGGAACCAGGGCCAGAAACTCCTGGCCGAGCAGGTTCTCGAAGTGGATCTCGGCGCCCGTGGTGGTGGTCACCGGTTGCGACGACGCCACCGTGAAGGTCACCTCGGCCTGGCCGTTGTGCAGCCCAACGCTGGAGACCTTGCCGACCTCCACGCCTGCGATACGAACGGTGTTGGCGTTCTGCAAGCCGGAGCCGTTGGTGAAGATGGCGTGGTAGGTCCTGGTCGACTGGACCTTGACGTTGAGCAGGGTGGCGATGACGATGATCGTCACGAACACCGAGAACGCCACGAAAAGCGCCAGCTTGAACACGGTGAGGCGGAACTTCGACTTGGAGCTCACCGCGCACCGCTTCCCACGTTGAGCTGCATCGCGTTGAGCAGCGGCCCGATCAGCAGGGTGGCCACCCCGACCAGCGCTGGAGGAGCCCCGCCGTTGAGCGCCGCCAGGATCTCCGACACCGCCTGCTGCTGGGCTTGGCTGCCGAGCACCGGGTGGTCAGAGATCAAGGCTTGGGGCACCGCGGGTGTGACAGCATCGGGCGCGACAGCAGGCGGGGTCGCGGCGGCGGCAGCGGCCGCCGGAGTGGAGCCGGCTGCTGGCGCACTGGCCGCCTGCACGGAGCCGGGCACCGGGGCCAGCTCCGCTCGCCGCAGCGACGAGGCCGCCACACCGGAGCAGTTAGCGCCGGCCAGGCTGCCGTAGCGTGGGCACTGAGCCGCCGTGTAAGTCTGGGGGTTGACCTTGTTGACGCCGACCCCGTGCGCGAAAGCGCGGTCGGCGCCCGGTCCGCCGAAGGCCGACAGCACCACGTCGGCCTCGTTGGGAAGCTGGAGGACGGTCGACAATGACAGGTAGGGGCCCTGGCTCTCCGCGGCACCCCACGCCTTGCTCCAGGCGTCCAGCCCGGCGAGGATCTGGCTCAGCTCGTTGGGGTTGGCTGAAACATCCGCCAGCAGCGGCTGGGCGTCGAGCAGCAGGTCCTTGAAGGGCTGCTCGATGACTGTGAGCAGCTGGTCCGCCGCCGCAGCGGTGGTGCCGCCTTGGATGAGCAGCTGGCGCAGCTGGGTGGAGTAGGAGACCACGGTCTGGCTGGTAACGGTGATGTTGGCGAACACGCTCAAGATGTCGGGGGTCGATGCTGACACCTGGTTGAGCACCGGGATCAGCAGCTGCAGATCGTTGTACAAGGTCGGCAGCAACGGGTTGAGCGTCCCGAGGTAGCTCGACCCGGCGTCGAGAGCGGCGCCGAATGCCTGTCCCTGTCCCTTGAGGGCCGTGGCCAAGGCGGTGAGCGCAGCGTTCAGCTGCGCCGGGTGGACGGCATTGAGCAAGGTGTCGAGGTCACTCAGCGTCGACTGCAACGAGGAGGTCGCCGCGTTCGGCACCGCAGCGATGGTGTCGCCGGCACGCAACGCTCGCGCCGGTGGGCCGCTCGGCGCCTCCAGGATCACCTCCTGGTTGCCGAAGATGGACAAGGGGCCGACCGTCGCGCGCACGTTTGAGGGGACCGCCTTCAGCCGGGAGGGCTTGGCCCGGATCTCCACCTCGATCGTGTGGTTGTCGAGGGGCACGCCCTGGCTGGCCACCGCTCCCACCGTGACGTCGCGGTAGGCGACCGGCCCCTTCAGCTGCACGGCGTTTCCGGTCGATGGCAGATCTGCCTTTATGGTCACGTAGTCGCCAAAGGTGCCCGAGAACGAGGCGAACACGATGAACCCGCTGCCGATGAGCATCGTCGCCATGACGATCCCGAGCACAATCAGCACGGGCCGTGCCGGCTCGCCTCCGCGCGCGGACCCGGTCAGGCGCGACCAGAACCTCACCCCGACACCCGCACGCCGCTCGAGGTCCCCCAGAACAGGATCGTCATGAGCATGTCGGACACCGCGATCAGCACGATCGTGGCCCGGATCGCCCGGCCGGCTGCGCGTCCCACGCCCTCCGGTCCCCCGCTGGCGGTGTAGCCGTAGTAGCAGTGCACGACCGTCACCAAGATGGCGAAGACGACCACCTTCAGGACCGACAGAAAGACGTCCTTTGTGTTGAGGAAGAGGTGGAAGTAATGCTGGTAGGTGCCGCCGGCCTGGTGGCCGACCGCTGTCACGGTGATCTGCGACGCCAGGTAGGAGCCGGAAAGGGCAAGCAGGTAGAGGGGGACGACCGCCACCAGCGCGGCGATCACGCGGGTCGTGATCAAGTAGGGCAGCGAGGGGATCGCCATGACCTCTATCGCGTCGATCTCGTCGGTCACGCGCATCGCACCGAGCTGGGCTGTGAACTTGCAGCCCATCTGGGCGGCCAGTCCGAACGCGGTGATGAGCGGTGCCAGCTCCCGGGTGTTGCCGAACGCCGACAGGAAGCCTGCCAGAGGGGCCAGGCCGATGATGTGGAGGCCCTGGTAGCCCTCCAGCCCGAGCTGCACGCCAACCGCCGCCGTGAGGATCACCGAGACCGCGACCGTGCTGGCCGCCACCTTGAGCAGGCCTCCGCCGAAGGTCACGTCCGCCAACAACCGGAACACCTCTCGCC
>JBPCRR010000253.1:0-4381 GCA_050996645.1 Acidimicrobiales bacterium
TACCTCGGCTATGCGCGCGTAGACCACCACCGCGCGATCCGCCAGGGCTTTCCGGAATCGGTCTACGCGCCGGGCAAGGCCCCGTCACAGTGCGTGGGGATCGTCGGCGGTCTCTTGGGTGCCGGCGCCGGCCCGGTCGTCATGAGCCGCGCCGACGCGACGCAGGTCGACGCGGTCCTGGCAGCCCACCCTGGCGCGGTCGCCACCGAAGCGCTCGGCGCGCTGGCGACGGTGGTGTGGCGTCCGGCTGCTCCCCGGCCCGAGGCGGTCATGGTCGTCACCGCCGGCACCGCCGACCTCCCGGTGGCTTCGGAGTGCTCGGCGACCCTTGGAGCTTTCGGGTTCGATGCGCGACTGGTGGCCGACGTCGGCGTCGCTGGGCTGCACCGGCTGCTCGAGAACACCGAGTCGCTCCAGGAGGCCGACGCCATAGTGGTCGTGGCCGGCATGGAGGGTGCGTTGGCCAGTGTGGTCGGCGGGTTGGTGGGCGCGCCGGTGATCGCGGTGCCCACCAGCGTGGGCTACGGCGCCTCGCTCGAGGGCGTCACCGCCCTGCTCGGGATGCTGTCCAGCTGCGCTTCGGGGCTCGTGGTTGTCGGGATCGACAACGGGTTCGGCGCCGCCCACGCGGTGGCGCGCGCCCTCGGCCCGCCCCCCGCTATGCGCCGCGCCGCGCTCCCAGGTTCGCCGACCACGACCGACCGGTTGAGGACATGACCACGGTCGCGTGGTGGCACTGCTTCGCCGGGATAGCCGGCGACATGGCGCTTGGAAGCCTGGTCGACGCCGGCGCAGACCTGGCGCTGATCGAGCGGGAGCTGGTCGCCCTACCCGTGGGCGGGTGGTCGCTGGAGGCCTCACAAGTCCAGCGCGGCGGACTGGCCGCTACCCAGGTGCGCGTGCGGGCTCAGGACACGTCGGTCGTGCGGACCCACTCACACATCGTCGGCCTGATCACCGAGGCGCGCCTACCCGAGCGCGCCAGGCGTCGGGCCCTCGATACCTTCGCCCGGCTCGCCGAGGCCGAGGGCCGCCTGCACAACCGGCCACCGTCCCAAGTGCACTTCCACGAGGTGGGTGGCATTGACGCGATAGTCGACATCGTCGGCACCAGCGTGGCGCTCGAGGTCCTCGGCGTCGACGAGGTATGGGCCAGCCCGCTCGCCCAGGGGACGGGCATGATCCGCTCGGCCCACGGGCTGCTGCCCAACCCCTCTCCCGCGGTGGTCGAGCTCCTTCGAGGAGCTCCCACCTACGGCACGGCGTTCCCTTACGAGCTGACCACCCCGACCGGCGCAGCGCTGGTGGCCGCGCTGGCGAGCGGCTTCGGCCCGATGCCGGCCATGGAGGTGACCGCCAGCGGCTACGGGGCGGGGACCCGCGAGCTCGACGGGATGCCCAACGTGGTGCAGGTGGTGCTCGGCCACCCGGCGCCTTCCGAGGGCCCCGCCGTGCCCTTGGCCGGGGACGGTACTGGCCAGCAGGTCGCGCTCGTGGAGACCAACCTGGACGACGTGACCGGCGAGGTCCTCGCCCACACCGTGGCGCGGTTGCTCGCCGCCGGCGCCCACGACGCATGGATCACGCCGATCATCGCCAAGAAGGGACGGCCCGCTCACATACTCAGCGCGCTGGTGGACCCGGTGGAGATCGGCGCCATCAGTCGGGTGATGGCCAGCGAGACCGGCAGCCTCGGCGTGCGGGCTTCGCAGCTGACCCGTTGGCCGCTCGTTCGCGAGGTGGGCGAGGTCGCCGTCGAGGGGTATCCCGTCCGGGTCAAGCGCTCGGCGAACCGCATCAAGGCTGAGCACGACGACGTGGTCCGGGTCGCCGAGTTGTTGCGCCTACCGGCGCGCGAGGTCGCCCGCCGCGCCGAAGAAGCCGCGTACCGCCAGCCCCCCGACGGGCCCGACGGTGATGGAGCCACCCCTGGGGGCCTCGGCACCGCCGGCTGAGCAGGCTGGCTGCGCGCGCCGGGCCGATCGCACCCCGCCGCGGCCGCCATCGCGCGCGGCTCCGAGAGAAATGCCCCCGCCTGCGCTGTTGGCACCCCGGTACCGTGGTCGGGTGCTGCAAGCCCGTGACCTGTCGGTGGAGGTGGGCGGTCGCCTGACCCTGGTCGAGGCGACGTTCACCGTGCGCGCCGGCGAGAAGGTCGGCCTGGTCGGGCGCAACGGGGCTGGCAAGACCAGCCTGCTTCGGGTCCTCGCCGGCGAGTCGCCCCCTGCCGGCGGCAAGGTCAGCGTCCAGGGCCGGCTCGGCTTTTTGACCCAGGACCCGCGCAAGCTCAGCCAAGCGACAGAGTCGACGGGGTTGGCGTACGTGCTGTCCGGACGGGGCCTCGACGAGGCGGCGGTGAGGATCGAGAAGCTGCGCCTCGCGATGGAGGAGTCCGCGTCGGAGCGCAACATCGGGCGCTACGCGAAGGCGGAGGAGTCCTTTGCCACTGCCGGCGGGTACGCAGCGGAGTCGGAGGTCCGACAGCTCGTGGCCGGCCTTGGCTTGCCGAGCGAGCGGATCGATCTCCCGTTGCGCGTCCTCTCCGGGGGTGAGCGTCGCCGCGTCGAACTCGCCCGCATCCTCTTCGCGGGCAGCGACCTGCTGATGCTCGACGAGCCCACCAACCACCTCGACAGCGACGCCAAGGCCTGGCTCATGGGCTTCTTGCGCGGCTACCGGGGGGCACTGCTGGTGGTGAGCCACGACATCGCCCTGCTCGACGAAGCGATCACGCGGGTGATGCACCTCGACGAGGGTCGCCTGGTCGAGTACAAGGGCACCTACACCCAGTACAAGCGCGAGCGGGCCAACGACGAGGCCCGCCTGGCGCGGGTGGTGATCCGTCAGCAAGCCGAGATCAAGCGGCTTTCCACCCTCGCCGAGTCGATGCGCCACCAGACGGCGAAGCGCGCGCGCGTCGCCAAAAGCCTCGACAAGCGGGTCGACCGCCTGCAGGCCAGTGCGGTGGCCGGACCGCCGAAGGGCGAGAGACGCTACAGGGTCAGGTTTCCGACCCCCCCGCACGCCGGTCGGGTGGTGCTCGAAGCAGAAGGGCTCGCCAAGGCCTACGGCGGCCCGCCGGTTTTCCGCGACGTCAGCTTCGCTGTGGAGCGCAGCGAGCGCCTCCTCATCATGGGGCTCAACGGCGCCGGCAAGACCAGCCTGTTGCGCATCCTGGCGTCGCAGTCGGACCCGACCGCCGGCACGTGGCGCGCGGGCCTCGGCGTGTCCATCGGCTACTACGCGCAGGAGCACGAGGGGATCCGCCCGGGCATGGGGGTTCTGGCCCACATGAGCGAGCTGTCGAAGGCGGCGGAGAAAGAGCTTCGCGGCCTGCTCGGCATGTTCGGGCTCTCCGGCGAGGTGGCGTTCCGGGACGCAGCCACCCTGTCTGGCGGCGAGAAGACCAAGCTCGCCCTGGCGCAGCTGGTGGCGGGGGCGCACAACCTCCTGCTTCTCGACGAGCCGACCAACAACCTGGACCCTCCGTCGCGCGAGGCGATCGGCCGAGCGCTGGCCGACTGGCCGGGAGCGATGGTGGTGGTCAGCCACGACGCCGGGTTCGTCAGCGAGTTGCGCCCCGACCGCGTGCTGCTGATGCCCGACGGGACCGAGGACACCTGGAGCGACGACCTGCTCGATCTCGTCGCCATGGCGTGAGCGCAGAGGGCGTTCACTTGGAGGCCGAGCTGGCCACGGACCTGGCTCTCGCCCTCGACCTGGCCGATCACGCGGACGGGCTCACGTCCGCGGCGTTCCGTCGCGGCGACCTGGTGGTCGAGACCAAGCCGGACCTGACTCCTGTCACGGAGGCCGACAGGGGTACTGAGGAGGCCCTACGCCGGCTGCTCGCCGCACAGCGACCCGACGACGCGGTGGTCGGTGAGGAGCAGGGCGAGACCGGCCGCGGGAGGCGACGCTGGATCATCGACCCGATCGACGGGACCAAGAACTTCGTCCGGGGAATGCCCGTGTGGGCCACCCTGATAGCCCTCGAGATCGACGGCGATGTCGCAGTCGGGGTCGCTTCGGCACCTGCACTCGGCCGACGTTGGTGGGCGGCGCGAGGCCTCGGTGCGTTTGCCGGTGATTGTGGCGTCGCTCTGCATGAGGGCGAGTTGGCCAGGCCGGCGCACCGCGGCCTGCGCATCCGGGTTTCGAAAGTCGCCGAGCTGGCCGACGCGCAGCTCTCGAGCGGGGGTACCGACGGCTGGGGCGCCCACGGCGGTCCCGGCCGGCTGCTCGGGCTGGCCGAACGGTGCCGGAGGCACCGCGGCTTCGGCGACTTCTGGTCGCACGTCCTCGTGGCCGAGGGCTCGGTCGACGTGGCTGCGGAGCCGGAAGTGTCGGTCTGGGATGTCGCCGCCGTCCAGGTCATCGT
>JBPCRR010000257.1:0-5179 GCA_050996645.1 Acidimicrobiales bacterium
CCGTCCGGCAAGCGCCATGATGACCATCCCCACCAATCCGCCAATCAACCGTCTCCCCCCCGCCCCGTGTCCCCGCGGCGGGGCGGGATCGGCCCCCGAGAAGGCCTCCTCCTCAGCGCGCAGCTCGGCCCTGTCCTCCTCGGTCAGGTCATCGTGGTCGAGATCCGCCAGCGCCTGGGCCAGCGCGGACCCGCGCCGGCGCGGCGTCTTGTCAGCCATCAGGCTCCTCGCTCGCCCGCTGGACGGGCGTGAGCTTGTTTACCAGGCTGATGCCAGGTCATGGCCTCACCCGCCCGGAGGCGTCGGCGCGTTGGCGGCGCCGCGCTGGAGGAGGTCGGGGGCGGTCTTGTTGCACGCATTGGTGAGCGACGCCGCACCGGTCGGCTGGGTCGGACCGGCGATCTGGCTCGACGGCAGGTAGGGGCAGACCGTCTGGCCGTCGTTGTAGAGCAGCTCTCCCCTGATCTGGCCGCCGCTCACGGTCTGTCCCAACTGGTTCGCCACCACTGGTAGGACCTCCAGCATCGCCTGCAAACCGGCGCTGCGTGCGGCGGCCAGGTTGGCGATCACGGCCGAGCTCGAGGTCAGCGACTCCATCGACTGGTTGGTCGCGGCGAGGAGCTGGTCCAGTTGCGTCGCCGCCGCGTCTCCGTTGGTCACCAGCGCCTGGAGGTCGGGGTTGGACGCCGCCAACCGCGCGCTCAGCAGGTTGAGGTCGTGGCTGAAGGTCGCGAAGTCGGCGCTGGTCGCCTGCGCGGTCTGCAGGGCGGTCTGGCCGCCGTTGATGATCTGCGCCGTGGCGGGAGCCGCCGCCTGGAGGGCGTTGAGCAGGTTGGTGCTGTCGGCTATGACCGCGCGCAGGTCTTCACCCGTGCCGCCCAAACCGGTCGACAGGAAGTCGGTCACGGTGGCGATGTCGGTGGTGTGAACGCTTTGGAGCAGCTGGCCGAAATCGATCAACGTGGTCGCGATGTTGGTGGGGACCGATGCCTGGGACTCGGGGATAATGCTGCCTGACTTCAAAAACGGCCCGTTGGGCGCGGTCGGCACGAGATCCATGTACTGCTCGCCTGCAGCAGAGAGCTCCCTGACCGAGGCGGTCGAGTTGGTCGGGATCTTCGTCCCCGGGTCGATCGCCATGCTGACGAGCACCCCCTGGAGCTCGAGGGTCAGGTTGGTCACCTTGCCGACCGCCACTCCCCGGTAGGTCACGTCGGCTTCCGGATATATCCCGCCAGCGCGAGGAAGCATCACACTGACTGAGAAGCGCTGGGCGCCCACCTGGACCCCTATCACCTCGAAGAGGATGTAGCTGAACCCGGCCAGGACCACCACCACCAGGCCGATCATCCGCGTCGCAAGGCTGCGGTTCACGGCAGCCCCTTTTCAAGGAGCGCGGTTACCGTGCGTACATCCGACGAAGTCGAGGCCGCGCCTACCCCGAGGGAGTTGGCCGTGGGAGTCGGGATGTTGTCGGCGTTGACAGGCCCGGGGCTGAAGATCGCCGTGGCGTTGAGCGACGTCTGGAGGTAGTTGCCTGGCGCGATCTTCGGGGTGCTCGCCTCGAACCGCTGTAGGTCGACGAGCGTGGGGGCGAGCTGAGACTCGATCGCGACGAGCTGGTCGGCCACCGGCTGGAGCTCCTTGATGTCGGTGACCGCCGCCTGGCCGCTCTCGAGCACCACGCGGTTCGCAACGCTGGTCAGCTGGGTGACCTTGTCGAGGACGGTCTTCAAGTCGCCGTTCTCGTTGGCCAACACCGTCACGGCCGGGGCGATGTTGTCGATTCCTGTGGTGATCACCGCGCTGCCAGCGTTTAGCTGCCTTGCCAGGGCCCCGATCGCGCTCAGCGCGTTGTCTATCGACGGGTCATGCGCTGCCAGGGAGGACACCGCCGCGGACATTTCCTCGAGGAGCACCCGGATCTGGGGCTGGTTTCCCGCCAGAGTCGCGTTGAGCTCGGTCACGATGGTCTGCAGCTGGTCGATCCCCCCGTTGTTGAGGACCGCCGACAGCGCGCTCAGGGTGTCTTCGATCGTCGGCGCCGTGCTGGTCTGCTCCTCGGTCAAGACGGCTCCGTCTCGAAGCAAATGCTGGCCCGAGACGGTGGGCGGCTGGTAGAGGACGATGAACTCGTCTCCGAGGGGGCTGTCGAAGCGAACCTGAGCGGTGGTTCCGACGGGAAGGTGCACGTTTTGGCGGATGGATAGGACGAGATCAGCTTTGTAGTCCCTGGTCGAGATCGAGGTCACCTGGCCCACCACCGCCGAGCCGTCGCGCACCTGGGCATTGGCTGGCAGGTTGAGCACGTTTGCGAACGTGGCGCGCAGCTTGTAGGTCGCGCCGCTGATGGCCCCGAACTTGGGGAACGACTGGAGACTGATGCCGCAGCCGGTGGCCACCATCGCCGCCGCGGCCAGCACCGCGGTCCGCGCGAGGAGCGTCCGAGCAGCGCGGGGCGCTTTCACAACCCTCTCCCGATCAATGCGCTGAGTGACAGGTTGGGTCCCGACGCGTTCGGCGGGAGGGCGAGGGTTCCCAGGCCGTTTTGCACTGCGCAGTCCAGATCCAGCGGGTTCGCCTGCGATTGCTTGCCAGCCACGGCGAGGAAGCGGATCAGCACGCTCCCGCACAGCTGCTTGATGAAACCCGCCGATGTGGAGCTCGGGTCATAGCGGGCGCGCAGAGCGGGGCCTCCAGGCGCGTTGTTGTCTATCGCCGCCGAGAGGTTCTGGAGGGCCAACGGCCCCACGTCGAACGCCTGTGCCAGGGCCTTCTGCTGTTGCGCGATCGTGCCGGCGAACGCCTGCAGGTTTGCCACGGTCGCTCCGAGGGAGCCCTTGTTGGTCTGCACGAAGTCGGCCAACTGTCCGAGCGCCTGCTGCAGGTTCGACAGGGCGCTGGCGATGTTGGGGGTCTCCGAGGACAACTCACTCGACACCGAAGCCAGGTCGTTGGCGAAGGCGGTGTAGGTGTTGCTGTGGTCCGCAAGGGCCTGGGTCAAGGTGCCCAGGTGGTCGAGGAGGCCAGTCACTTGCTGGGGGTTGGAGGCGACGGCGCTGAGGGCCTTGCTCAGGGCGACGATCGTGGTGTGGAAGTTCTGGCCTTGTCCGTTGACGGAGTTGGAAAGGCTGTCGAGCAGGTTGGACAGAGCGCCGTTGCCGTTGGCCCCACCGGGACCGAGGGCTTTGGCCAGGTTGTCGAGGTTGTTGAGGATGTCGTCGACCGACACCGGGGTGAAGGTCCGCGAGGTCGGTATCACCGCCCCCGCTTCTAGCTTCGGGCCACCGGTGTAGGGCGGGTCGAGCTGGATGTAGCGGTCGTTGACGACGTTGGGAGCCACCAGGACGACCTTGACGTCTCCGGGTATGTCGAGGTTGGCCGGTATCGAAATGCGCACCTTGACCCCGTCAAGGCCGGGGGTGATGGAGTCGACCTTGCCCACCGGGATCCCGAGCACGTCGACGTGGTTGTCGGTATAAAGCCCGGGGGCCACCTTGAACACCGCGGTGACCGACTTCGTCGGCGCGTGGTGCACGACGAGGCCGACGAGCGAACCCACGATCGTGGCGAGCACCATCGCGGCGAGCAGCGGAAAGCTGATGCGGCGCAGGTTCATGGCCGGCACCCGAAGGTCGGATCGAACGGCGCCTTCGCGCCGCACTGGGCGATCACGTTGTCGGGGATCAACATCGTCGGAACCGCCAGGTCAGCGAACGGGCCCGAACCTGTGGCATTGGCCGTGTACCTGTCGAAAGCCGCCAGCAGCGGCAGGGCATTACCTATGGTCGTGTCGTCCTTGGCCAGCACTGCGCTCACGGTCTGGAGGTTCGCCAACAGCGCTGTCAGCTGCGGGCGATTGTTCGCCAACAGCGACGTGAGCTGCTGGCTCAGGCTCGAGGTGCTGTCGAGGAGTGCCTTGATGGCCTGGCGGCGCTGGTCGAGCACCTTGAGCACCAGATCGCTCTGGCCGATGAGATCCACCAGCTCGCCGCTGCGCTGCGAAAGCACTCCGGTGAGCTGCGCCCCGTCGTTGACGAGAGTGGCCAGCTGCTGTTGGCGGTCCGCGAGGATCTGGGAGAAGCGGGCGAGGCCCGACAGCGCAGCGGCGGTGGCGCTCGAAGGCGTCCCTTGCAGGGTGGCGGTCGTGGTGTTGAGCGCCTGGACGAGCTGGGGCAGGTTGATCTGCTCGGTCTGCTGGGTGAGCTGGTAGAGGTTGCTGATCAGCGTGGCCGGTATGTGGGTCCGCGAGGTCGGGATCACACCGCCGGCCTCCAGCCGGCCGCCCCCAGAGGGGACCAGTTCCATGTACTCCTGGCCCACCGGGGTCAGCACCTTGCCCACCGCCTCGGTGGTCGAGCCGAGCTTGGTGCCACCCGCGACCTTGAAGGTCACCCGGACCCGGTCGCCGCGCAGGCTGAGCCCGCTGATCGTGCCCACCTTGACGCCGGCGATGGTGACCAGGTCGCCGCTTTCGAGGCCGGCTGCGTTGGCGAAGTCGGCGTGGTATGCGACGTCGTTGTTGATCAGGGGCAGCTTGGAGACATTGATGGCCAGCAGCGCAGCAGCCAGCAGGATGCCCCCAGTGATGAGACCCACGATGGTTTGGTTGCGCTCGCGGAACCGTTTCATCGGCAGCTCGCAGTGTGCTGGCTCTGGTCGCCGATGGCGCCCGATGGGACGCTCAGCGGTGCAGGGAACTGAGGTGCGGGCAATATCGACGAAAGCGAGACGTCGAGGCTGTTCTGGGTGTAGATCGTCAGGTTGCAGACGTAGACACTCAGGTAGTTGCCGCTGCTCGCCACCTTGGTGAGTGCGTTGACGAAGCCCGGGAAGCCCTGGATCACGGCGTCGATGTTGTGCTGATTGGCGGCCAGTGACCCCGACGCGCTGGCGAGGCTTTGGATGTCGTGGTTCAGAGCAGGCTGCGACTGGGTCAGGACGTTGGAGACGCCGGTGGCGAGGGTGCTCACACCGTCGATGGTCGAGGCTATCTGGGCCCGTTCGCCAGCCAGGCCGCCAACAAGGCGGTCGAGGTCGTCCACCAAGGTGCCCAGGGTTTGGTCATGGGCGTTGACGGTGCCGATCAGGGCGCTCAGGTTGTCCAGGACCTGGTCGACGACTTGCTGGCGCCCAGCGAGGTTGTTGGTGAGCGAGGCGGTCTGGGAGACCAGAGTGG
>JBPCRR010000265.1:0-2899 GCA_050996645.1 Acidimicrobiales bacterium
CACCTCGGCGGTCTTGGTCAAGACCCAGTCGAGGTCGAACAGCCACGCCTGGTAGGCACCGATTTCTACGGGCCGGTGACCGGCGCCGTGGCGGTCAGCGGTCCGGTGCTGATGGCTCATGCCGGTCCTCCTCGGGGGTCGGGCTCTGTGCGGGGACGGCGGCCCCGCGGCTGGCGTCCTGCGGGTTGGCTCGGAGGCCGGGCCCCTAGCCCGCTGCGCGCCCGGGGCGGAGTCGGGCGTACCAAAGGATCCTTCGCCGACACCTTGACTGCTTCTTCGAAGTGGAAGATCTCCAGGTCGTCGCCGGCCGCCAGCCGGTAACTCGTCGCCGCCGGCGTAGCCTCGACCCGCAGCTGCCGGCCCCGGAAAACCACACCGAACGCGAGGCGGGCGAGCGTCTCGGGCAGACGCGGCGCGAAGCAGAGTGTGCCGTGTCGTTCGCGCATGCCGCCCAGCCCGGCCACCAGGGCGATCCAGGTCCCCGCCAGGCCGGCGATGTGCAGTCCGTCGCGGGTGTTGCGCTCGAGGTCGTCGAGGTCCATGAGCGCCGCCTCCACCAGGTAGTCATAGGCTAAGGGCAGGTAGCCGACCTCGGCGGCCATAACGGCCTGAGTGCACGCCGAGAGCGACGAGTCCCGCACGGTGAGGGCCTCGTAGTAGGCGAAGTTGGCCAGTTTCTGCTCGTCGGTGAAAGCGTCGGGGCGCATGTGCATGGCCAGCACCACGTCGGCCTGTTTCGCCACTTGCTTGCGGTATAGGTCGAAGTACGGGAAGTGCAACAGCAGCGGGTACTGATCTGCCGTGGTGGCGGCAAAGTCCCAGACCTGATGGCGGGTGAAGCCCTCGGCTTGGGCGTGCACGCCGAGCGCATCGTCGTAGGGGATAATGATCGCCTCCGCCGCATCTCTCCAGGCGGCCGTCTCGTCGGAGTCGATGCCCAGCTGGCCGGCCCGCTCGGGGTTTCGCTCCGCTGATGCGGCAGCAGAGCGAAGGTTGTGGGCGGCCATGAGATTCGTGTAGATATTGTTGTCGGCCACCGCGCTGTACTCGTCGGGGCCGGTGACCCCGTCGATACGGAACCCGCCCGATGGGTCGCGCTGGCCGAGCGAGAGCCACAGCCGGGCCGTCTCGGCCAATAGCTCCAAGCCGAACTTGGCCTCGAAGGCGGTGTCACCGCTGGCATCGAGGTAGCGCACCACGGCATCGGCGATGTCGGCGTTCACGTGGAAGGCGGCGGTACCGGCCGGCCAGTAGCCCGAGCACTCGGCCCCGGTGATGGTCCGCCACGGGAACGCCGCGCCCGCCAGGCCCAGCTGGGCGGCCCTATCCATCGCCAAGGGCAGGGTGGCGTGGCGCCATCTGAGCGCGTGGGCGGCGGCGTCAGGCAGGCTGTCGGTGAGCACCGGCAGCACGAAGGTCTCGGTGTCCCAGAAGGCGTGGCCGTCATATCCAGGCCCGGTCAAGCCCTTCGCCGGGATCGCCCTGCCCTCAGCGCGCGCCCCGGCTTGGAGCACCCCGAACAGAGCGAAGCGGACGGCCTGTTGGATCTCGGCGTCACCGTCGATCTCGACGTCCGCCCGGCCCCAAAAGTCGTGCAGGAAGGCCCGTTGCTCGGCCAGCAGGCCATCCCAGCCGGTCTGGCGGGCCGCCGTGAGGGCGGCCTCGACCTGGTCGCGCACCTCCTGACGGGAGCGGACCGCCGACCAGCCGTAGGTGACAAACTTGACCAGACGCAACGTCTCTCCGGGCTCCAGTAAGACGGTCACTGTCACCCGGCCCAGGTCCACGAAGCTCTCGGCCAGCACAATGGTGGAGGGTGGGCCCTCGACCAGGTGGTCCATGGCGGCCGCCATCACCAGGCTGCTGTGTTCGGTGCGGTGCACCTGCTCGGCCCGGGCACCGTCGCAGGCGTGCGCCTCCGAGCGAAACGGCGCCTCCAGCACCGCCGAGACCCGAGGGTCACCACCAGCCTGGAGGGGGGGTTCGTTGGCCACCAGCTCGGACTGCACGACGAGGCGCACCGGGCGGTCGATCGCCTCGACGACGTAGTCGATGGCCGCCACCGAGCGCTGCACCAGCGAAACCCGGCGGGTCGAGGTCACCCTGACCGTACGGTCAGCCGGCGAGGAACACTCGGCCCGGCGCCGAAGCACGCCGGCGCGGAAATCCAGCACCCGCCCGTGGCTGATCAGCTCGTCGTAGCGGACGTCGAAAGGCTCGTCGTCGACCAGCAGGCGGATCAGCTTGCCGTTGGTCACGTTGATCACGGTCTGGCCGGCCTCGGGGTAGCCGTAGCCGGCCTCGGCATACGGCAGCGGGCGAGTCTCATACACCCCGTTAAGGTACGAGCCGGGCAGGCCGTGGGGGGCGCCCTCGTCCAGGTTGCCCCGCCAGCCGATGTGACCATTGGACAAGGCGAAGATCGACTCGGCTTGGGCCAGGACGTCGAGGTGCAGCTCGGTCTCGCGCAGGCACCACGGCTCGACACTGAACGCGGGGTGGTCGATCACGGACCGGTCAACCCCCAAGCAGCTTGGCGATCACAGCCGCCTCGCTGATCTCAGCCGCCTTGGTGGCGGTGAGCAACGTCAGGTTACGCCGCTTGGCCAGGTTGGCTAGGTGGGAGAGGGCATCGGCGCGTTCGGGCTCCTTCAGCTCGACTCGGTAGCGGCGGGCGAACTCCTCGAAGCGCTCCGGGTCGTGCGCGTACCACTTGCGCAGCCCCGTCGAGGGTGCCACCGCCTTGCACCACTCATCGAAGTCGGCCAGCTCCTTGCTCAGCCCCCGAGGCCAGATGCGGTCGACGAGCACCCGGGTGCCGTCTCCCCGCGCTGGCTCGTCGTAGGCCCGGCGGACCCTCACCTTGTACTTGCTTGGCATGGTCTGGCCTCTCTGTCGG
>JBPCRR010000271.1:0-5123 GCA_050996645.1 Acidimicrobiales bacterium
GCCAGCGCCTCTCGAGCGGGGGCCCGAACACGTGCAAGCGCAGGCCGCCGTAACGGTGGCCGGCACCGGCCAGCTCGTCGCCGAGGCCCATGTCCTCCAACTGCTTGACCGATCGGGGGGTTAGCCCGTCGCCACAGGTCTTCTCGCGGGGGAACGCCTTGCGCTCCACGAGGACCACGTCGTGGCCGGCGCTGGCGAGCCAGTAGGCGCACGAGGCGCCCGACGGGCCGCCGCCCACCACCAGCACGTCGGCGCGACGAGTGGACGTGGCGGCTCCCATGAGCCCAAGGCTACGCCGCCCTGCGATCGGTGGACCAGCGGGCACCGCCACGGCGGACGTTGACTCGGGTCGGCGCTGCGCATTTCCTCTCGCTGCTCGCGATGGCGTAGAAATGGAGGCGATGGAGCAGTACCTGCCGATCGTGTTGCTCTTGGTGGTGGCCGCGGGCTTTGCCGCCCTGTCGTTCCTGGCGTCGAAGCTGCTCGGGCCTAAGCGGCCGACCGCGGCAAAGGAAGGACCGTACGAATCCGGGATCGCTCCGAGGATCGCGCCGGCGTCGCGATTCCCGGTCCGGTTCTACCTCGTGGCCATGATCTTCGTGATCTTCGACATCGAGATCATCTTCTTGTACCCGTGGGCGGTGATCTACCGCCAGCTCGACAAGTTCGGGCTGGCCGAGATGGCCGCCTTCGCAGTGGTTGTGTTCATCTCGTTCGCCTACCTGGTCTCAAACGGCGCGCTCGACTGGGGCCCAACCCAGAAAGCCGCCCGGCGCGCAGCTCCCGACCTGACTCGCACCACGACGGCGACGGTGCGACGGGTGGCCCGTCCTGCTCAGGTGGCCGCCGGCGGCGAAGCCCTCGGGGCCTCCAAGGCCGCGGGCCAGCCTTAACCAGAGGGCTCAGGCGCTCCACACTTCTTTGACGCGCTGCTCCTCGTCGGCCGCCTGACGGACCCCGGCGGCGAAGGCGTCTGGGGCGCGGGTGGCGTCCATCAGGTGAAATCCCCAGCCGCTGATGTCGAGTAGCTCCGCCCCCGGCTCGACTACAGCGAGCGCAGTGCCCGAAGCCCGCACCGCGTCGAGCTCGGCCGCGGTCTGCTCGACGAGCAGGTCGAGCAACGGGTCGCTCATCCCCTCGGGTAGGGCGAGCGCGGTGACCGAGACCACCACGGCGGTGTCGAAGCCGGCGGCGACGTCGGCGTTGAGGGCGGTGCGCATCCCACCGTCCATGTAACGGCGGCCGTTGATGGTCACGGGGGGGTACACCCCTGGCACGGCGCAGCTCGAGGCGACCGCAGATCGCAGGTCTACGTTGGAGTCGGCGGTCCACACCACGAACTCGCCCGTTTCGGCGTCGATGGCCGTGCAGGCGTACCCGGCGGGCCACGAGCCCGACACGAGGTCGGAGAAGACGTCGAGGAAGTCGTCCTCGCTCATGGTTGGGGCGTCGAGCGCGAATCGGCCTAGCGCGCGGCGGATCTCGTCGGGTGAGCTGTTGGCAGCGACCCCGCTTGCGAGGGCGGTCATCAGAGCCTCCATGCCGGCCGCGGCCTCGCCTGCCGCCGGTTGGCGCTCGAGGGCTTGCGACAGCTGGTTGACCGCGTCGGTCACGTCACGGCCCTGGCTGAGCTGGGCGCCGACGACCGAACCGGCGGAGGTCCCGAAGACCGCGTCGGCCTCGCTCAAGCGGATTCCACGCTCGGCCAACCCGGTGATCAGCCCAGCTTCCCACGCGATACCCACCGGGCCGCCGCCTCCGAGGACCAGTGCGCGTGACACTCGAGGAGCATAGCCAGCCCCGGCTGGCAGGTAAGGCGCCAGGTCGCCCGGCGGTTGGCACGCCCGGCGCTCGGGGCTCTACGTTGACAGACGAGAGGAGTCTGGCGATGGGCCTCGAGGATCTGCAGCACAATTTCTTGACCGGGACGCTCGAAGGCATGGTGAAATGGGCGCGCGCGTCGAGCTCGTGGGCGGCCAACTTCGGCCTGGCGTGCTGCGCGATAGAGATGATGGCGACGGGAGCCGCCAACTACGACTTGGCGCGGTTCGGCATGGAGGTCTTCAGGGCATCACCCCGCCAGGCGGACGTCATGATCGTGGCCGGGCGCCTGAGCCAGAAGATGGCGCCGGTTCTGCGTCAGGTCTACGACCAGACGATGGAGCCCAAGTGGGTGATCTCGATGGGGGTGTGCGCCAGCACCGGCGGGATGTTCAACAACTACGCGTTGGTCCAGGGGGTGGACCAGGTGGTCCCGGTGGACGTCTACGTGCCGGGCTGCCCCCCCGGTCCCGAGACGCTGATCCACGCAATCTTGACGCTGCACCAAAAGATCCGCCTCGGCGAGATCACCCGCCGGCGGGCTGACGGTACCGGCGCCGGCATCCATCTCGACCACGCGGCCCACTTGGAGCCTCGCAGGATCCAGGTGGGCTCAGCCGGGCCAAGCCAGGTATGACCGCATCGGAGCTGGACCACGAGCGCGGCGGTGCGCCCGAGCCCGAGTCGCCGCCGGCGCTGGTCCACGGCTGCCCGGTGGTTGAGTCCTTGGGCCAGACCGTGGTCCACGCCGACAGGGCGCGCTACCGCCAGCTCATGAGCGGGCTCCTGGCGGACGGCTACCGGCTCATGGTCGGCGTCACGGGCGTCGACTACCTGACCCACCCGGGGCGAGAGCTTCCCGAAGGCGTCGCCCCCGAGCGCTTCGAAGTGGTCGTGGAGCTCGTGCGCCTTCAGCCCCGGAGCAGGGTTCGGATTCGATGCCAGGTTCCGGGGGATGACCCGGCGCTGTCGACACTGTTTGACCTGTGGCCCGGCAGCGAGGCCCACGAGCGGGAGACCTACGACATGTTCGGCATCGTCTTCGAGGGCCACCCCGACATGACTCGGATCCTCATGCCCGACGACCGGGAGGGCCACCCGCTCCGGAAGGACTACGCGACCGGCCACGTACCCGTCCAGTTCAAGGAGTCCCCTGGTGGGCGCTGAGCAGGAGACAGCTGAGCAGGAGATCCTGGTGGGAGGGAGCTCCCCGGGCGCCGCGACCCCGGCTGCGCCCAACGATGCCGTCCACCCCAGCCTCGATCCCCGCAACCCGGGTGACCAACGGGATCCCGGAGCGGGTCGCAAGCCGGGCCTGGTCGACCGCATTCTCGGGCGCGTGGTCCCCGGTGCGCCCGCCACCACCCGGCTGCTCGAGGAAAAGACCTCCGAAGGCGCCCAGGAGATGGTGGCCCGTGCACTGACGAGCCCGTCGGAACTGCGGGTGGAGTCAGGCGGTGTCCTTCGGCTTCCCGAGGGTGCGGGAATCGACCCGTCCGACGTTTCGATAGACGTGCCACAGGACGAGACAATGATCCTCAACCTGGGCCCGTCGCACCCCTCGACCCACGGAGTGCTGCGGGTCATGATCGAGCTGGACGGTGAGACGGTCCTGCGCTCGAAGCCCGTGGTCGGCTACCTGCACACCGGCATGGAGAAGACCGGCGAGGAGCTGATGTACCACCAGGGGTCCACGAACGTCACCCGCATGGACTACCTATCGCCGTTCTTCAACGAGCTCGCCTTCTCGCTCAGCGTCGAGCGCCTGCTGGAGGTGGGCGTCCCCGCCCGCGCCACCTGGATACGCATGCTCGTGTGCGAGCTCAACCGGGTCAGCTCGCACATGTTGTGGCTGGCTACGAACAGCTCCGACGCCGGCGCGATCAACATGCTCGTTTACGCGTGGCGCGAGCGGGAGGTCCTCCTGCAGTTCTTCGAGAAGGTCACTGGCCTGCGGATGAACCACAACTACATCCGCCCCGGTGGGGTCGCAGCCGACCTCCCCGACGGCTGGCGGGACGACGTGCTGGCGCTGTGCGAGATGCTCCCCAAGCGAATGGACGAGTACGACAGGTTGCTCACCGGCCAGCCGATCCTGCAGGGACGCCTCCAAGGGGTGGGTCCCTTGGACGCCGACACAGCCATCGGACTGGGCATCACCGGGCCGCTGCTGCGCTCGACGGGGGTCCCCGCCGACCTGCGACGCGACGAGCCCTACCTCGCCTACGACGAGGTCGACTTCGACGTCATAGTCGGCGCAGTGGGCGATTGCTGGGACCGCTACGCCATACGGTTCAACGAGATCCGGGAGTCGGTGCGCATCGTGCGCCAGATCGCCGACATGATGCCGGCGGGTGACTACCGCGTGCAGGACAAGAAGATCACGCCGCCGCCGCGAAGCAGGATCGACGAGTCGATGGAGGCGTTGATACACCACTTCAAGCTGTACACCGAGGGTTTCAAGGTTCCCGTCGGCGAGGCCTACGTGCCCGTTGAGAGCCCCCGCGGCGAGACCGGTTGCTACATAGTGTCCGACGGGACATCCAGGCCCTACCGGCTTCACGTCAGGTCGGCGTCTTTTTCCAACCTCCAAGCCATGCCCCGGATGATGAAGGGCGCCCTCGTCGCCGACGCCATCGTGATCGTGTCGACGACCGACCCCATTCTCGGTGACGTCGACAGGTGAGCCGTGGCGTTTGGACCCCGGCGGCCGGCCTCGGCAAGGATCGGGCGGTGTGGCGCGCCTGACCCCGGACAACGAGCGACGCGCGAGGGACCTGCTGGCTTTGTACCCGCGGCCGCGCTCGGCGCTGATCCCGATCCTGCATGTCCTGCAGGGCCAGGACGGATACCTGAGCGCCGACGGCATGGAGCACGTGGCCGAGCTGGTGGACCTCACCCCGGCCGAGGTGCGCGGGACTGCGAGCTTCTACGACATGTTCCACGCCGAACCTGTCGGCAAGTACGTGGTTGCGGTGTGCACGAACATCGCGTGCATGCTCGATGGTGCATACGAGCTGCTCGACCACGTAGAGGCGCGCCTGGGGATGGCGCCGGGGGGGACGTCGGCGGACGGCATGTTCACACTCGAGGAGGCGGAGTGCCTCGCGCTGTGCGGCAACGCTCCGTGCATGACGGTCAACTGGCGGTTCTTCGGAGACCTTGACCGGGAACGCTTCGACCAGATCGTCGACGACCTGCGCTCGGGGCGGTTGGATTCGGAGGTCCCCCGCCATGGGGTGCTGTCGAGGGTCAGCCGGGCCGCTGGACTGGTGGCGCACGGCGCCGGAGCCGCCGAGGTG
>JBPCRR010000291.1:0-4934 GCA_050996645.1 Acidimicrobiales bacterium
CTCTCCAATGACTTGTTGGCGGCGGTCACCTTCGCTGGAGCGCCTGATCCGTCGTTCGGATCGGCCGCGTCGAAGCACACCGGGTCGACTTGCCCCGCGCAGATGAATCGCTCGGAGTCCCGTATCCGGCATTTGCGCGCTGGGTGCGCCATGATCGCTAGGTGCGACAGGACGATTAGCACCCGCATTGCCGACGGTCTGGAGGCCTCTTGAGGGGTAGCGCCGACTTCGACCCGGCGCTTTACCGAGACGACGAGTTGGACAGACAGGCCACGGAGCGTCGCAAGCAACTGGCCGATGCGAGTGACAGGATGGGGCGGTGTTGATCCGACGCCTCTTCACCTGGCGAGTGAACCTTTACAGGCTCATTGTCGGCGCCGTCGTGTTGGCCATCGTTCTCCCGGCATGGGCATTCGGGGTGCAGGAGATGTGGCTTGTCGCGATCGGGTGCATCCTCGTCGTCATTGGCGCCGTGGTTGTTGGGACGCGTGTGCCGTCGGTCCGAAACTGGCTGCGTCGCTAGCATGAGACCGCGGATTGACCAGACGGACCACTGGTGGCTGGCACCGGGCGCCAGATCAGAGCCTCGTGGGGTCGGAGCTCGAACGGGTCGCCGGCGGTAGCCGGCCCACGCAGCGAGCTGAGCTCGCACCCCCAGGCTCCAGGGGGCGGGTCGAGCCTGCATGGCTGGTCGCTGAAGTTGACCGCCACCAGGCGCTCGTCGCCGGCAGCGCGGCGCTGGTAGGCGAGGACTTCCTTGGGGGAGGAGATCCACTCGAAGTCGCCGTGGGTGAGCGCCGGCGAGGCCCGTCGGGCCGAGATCACCCGGCGGTAGAGGTAGAGGATCGAGCCGGGTTCGCCCCGCAGTTGCTCCACCGTGCGTCCGGTGTCGGCCTCTGGGGGCCACGGGAGCCACGGCTGCGCGCTGGGCCAGCCGTGCGACGAAGACGAGTCCCAAGGGATTGGCGCCCTGCACCCGTCGCGCCCTCCAGGGTCCACCCGCTGCTGCGGAGGAACCCGGGCGTCGTGGAGGCCCAGCTCCTCCCCGGCGTAGAAAAAGGGCGTGCCGCGCAGCGTCGCGAGAAGAATGGCTGCGGCCCTGGCTCTTGCTTCGGGATCGGCGTCGGGGGGATCGCCGTAGCGGGTCCGGTGGCGGCGGTTGTCGTGGTTCGACAGCACCCAAGTCGGCCAGGCACCGCTGGGGTCCAGCCAGCGGTGCACGTCGTCGATGCATTGCTTCCAAGCGCCGGCGTCCCACGGGGCGAACAGCGGCGGGAAGTTGAATGCGAGGTGCACCTCGGGTCGTTGTGCCGTCCCGTAGTAGGTCGCCACCTGCTCGGTCGTGGGCAGGTAGACCTCGCCGACCATCATGCGCGCCGGGGTCGCCGGCCAGCTGTCGATCACCGAGCGCAGCTCGGCGATGATCGGGTGGGTAGCGGGCTGGTCGTTGAGCGCCGAGATCGGTACGGCGGCCATTTCGGGCGGAAGGTCCGCGAGAGAAGGGTCCTTGCCGAGGCCGTGGATGACGTCCACCCGGAACCCGTCGGCGCCGCGGGCCATCCAGAACCGCAAGGTCTCCGCCATCGCCCGTCGGACCTCGGGGTTGTTCCAGTTGAGGTCGGGCTGCTCGGCGAGGAAGAGGTGGAGGTACCACTGCTTGGTGCCCGCGTCCCAGCTCCACGCCGGAGGGAACTCCTTGCCTCCGATCCCGGGGAACGCTGCGCGCCAATTGTTGGGGAGCCGCCCGGGCGACCCCGGGGGGCCGTGGCCGCCGTCCGCGTCGCTGCGCCCGTCGCGCCACCAGTACCAGTTCCGCTTGGCGCTATGACGGCTCGAGCGCGATTCGTGGAACCAAGGATGCTGGTCGCTCGTGTGGTTGGGCACCCAGTCGATGATCACCCGCAGGTCCCGGGCGTGAGCCGCGGCCACCAGGCGGTCGAAGTCCTCCAGGGTCCCAAACAGCGCGTCCACGTCGCAATATTCCGCCACGTCGTAGCCGAAGTCGCACATTGGTGAGCGGTAAAACGGCGACAGCCAAATCGCGGTCGCCCCGAGCCAAGCGATGTGGTCGAGATGCTTCTCGATCCCCGCCAGGTCGCCGACCCCGTCGCCGTCGGTGTCGCAGAAGCTGCGGGGATAGATCTGGTAGACGAGAGCGCTCTCCCACCACGGGGGCGCAGGGGTCACTGCGAAGGCTCGTCGGTGTCTCGGGGCCGGAGGTCGATGGTGAGGGTCAGCACGCCGTCGAGCAGCTCGCCTCGGGCATCGGCGATCATGGCGTAGTCCATGTAGTCCACACGAGCCTGGTCCACGAAGCGCTTGCGCTCCGGGCCCTCGACAGGAGGCATGGGGCGTTTGCGGACCGCCGCCGCCCTCGCAGCGAAGCGCTGGATCATCGCGTCGACGTCGAGCTCGGCCGGCATCGGACCATGGTACGCGCAGCCCGGCCTAGGTGTCTCTCCGCAACGCCCCGGGTGCCGATCGACAAAAGCGCAGCCACCGGCGGGTGTGTCCACTGGATCGGCTACGGGAAATCGGCGACGGGCCACCGGCGGGGCCGTAGAATCCACCCCATGGCATCCTCCGACGCACTTGCGGGCAGGCCCCGCCGAACCGGCACAGACCTGGTCAAGCGGGGGCTCGCGGAGATGCTCCGGGGCGGGGTGATCATGGACGTCGTCACAGACGAGCAGGCCAAGGTCGCAGAGGACGCCGGCGCTGTGGCGGTGATGGCGCTCGAAAGGGTTCCCGCCGACATCCGTCGCGACGGCGGGGTCGCCCGCATGAGCGATCCTGCGCTGATCAGCCGGATCCAGGCGGCGGTGACGATACCCGTCATGGCCAAGGCGCGCATAGGCCACTTCGCCGAGGCCCAGGTGCTCGAAGCACTCGGCGTCGACTACATCGACGAGAGCGAGGTGCTCACCCCCGCCGACGAGGCTCACCACATCGACAAGTGGAACTTCACGGTCCCCTTCGTGTGTGGCGCCACCAACCTGGGCGAGGCCTTGCGACGTATATCGGAGGGTGCGGCGATGATCCGGTCCAAGGGCGAGGCCGGTACCGGCGACGTCAAGGAGGCCGTCCGGCACCTTCGCTCCATTCGTGGGGACATTCGCCGCGTGACCCAGGCCGACTCCGCCGAGATCTACGGTTGGGCCAAGTCGCTCGCGGCGCCCGTGCAGCTGGTGGTCGAGGTGGCCGAGACGGGCCAACTGCCCGTGCCGCTGTTCTGTGCCGGCGGCATCGCCACGCCCGCCGACGCCGCCTTGGTGATGCAGCTCGGAGCAGAGGCTTGCTTCGTCGGCTCGGGAATCTTCAAGAGCGCCGACCCTCCCGCCTTCGCAAGGGCCATCGTCGAGGCGACCACCCACTTCGCCGACCCCGAGGTCGTCAAGAAGGTCAGCCACGGTCTCGGGCCGGCCATGCGTGGCGAGGAGTCGACGCGGGTGGAGACCCGCCTCGCCGAGCGCGGCTGGTGAACGACTCGAGGTGACCAGCCGGCGCCGGCGGTAGGGTGACGCCGTGGGAAGGATCCCTCCAGGTGCCGCCCCCCGTGCCCCGCGTCGGGGTGCTGGCGCTCCAAGGCGACGTCAAGGAGCATCGGCGCGCGCTCGCTGCGCTGGGAGTAGAAGCCCTCGACGTTCGCGCCCCCGCGGACCTCGCGGGGATCGAGGGCTTGGTGCTGCCCGGCGGGGAGTCCACCACCATGTCTCTGCTGCTCGAATCCGCTGGTCTGACCGCTCCGCTGCGGAGCCGGTTGAACGCCGGGCTCCCAGCGTTCGGGACCTGCGCGGGGATGATCCTGCTCGCGGCCGAGGTGATCGATGGGCGGCGCGACCAGCACAGCTTCGCGGCGGTGGACATCGCCGTGCGCCGCAACGGCTTCGGGCGCCAGGTGGACTCTTTCGAGACGGATCTGGAGGTCGAGGGCATCTCCGGCGGCCCCCTGCATGCGGTGTTCATACGGGCGCCCATGGTCGTCTCCGCCGGCGCCGGCGTTGAGGTGCTCGCGACCGTGGGGGTGGGCGCTGGTGGGGAGACGCCCGTGGTGTGTCGCCAGGGGCCGGTGCTGGTCACCTCGTTCCACCCCGAGCTTTCTGGCGACTTGCGGTTGCACGCCATGTTCGTGGCCTCGGTGCTCGCATCCGCAGCCGGGAGCGCCGCCGCCCATGCGCCGGCTGCCCGTGCGCCGGCTGTCCGTGGGCCGGCGGAGGGGTCCTGCGAGTCCAACGGTGGGCGAGGCGCCACGACCCAATCAGCCGGCCAGATCCAATCAGCCAGCCAGATCCAATCAGGCGGCCAGGTAGGGAGGTAGAGCGATGTCAGGGCATTCCAAGTGGGCCACCATCAAGCACAAGAAGGGCGCCGCGGACAAAGCGCGGGGGAAGCTGTTCGCAAAGCTCATCCGCCAGGTGGAGGTGGCCGCGCGGGAGGGGGGAGGCGACCCCGAGGCGAACCCGACGCTGAGGACGATGTTCCAGAAGGCCCGCGAGGCGTCGGTGCCCCTCGACACCATCGAACGGGCCATCAAACGCGGGACCGGGGAGCTCGAGGGCGTGTCCTACGAACAGGTCGCCTACGAGGGCTACGCCCCCGCCGGCGTGGCCGTCATGGTCGAGTGCCTGACCGACAACCGCAACCGCACAGGGTCGGACATCCGTTCTGCGTTCTCCAAGGGTGGCGGCTCGCTGGCCGAGCCTGGGGCGGTGTCATGGCAGTTCGAACGCAAGGGGCTCGTCGCCGTCGTCAAGGAGCCCCCTGGCGGCGCGGAGGTGAGCGAGGACGACCTGATGCTCGTGGCAGCGGAGGCCGGAGCCGACGACATCAGCGACGGCGGCGATCACTGGCAGGTCACCACGCCGCCGGGCGAGGTCAACCGGGTCAGGGATGCGTTGGTGGAGGCTGGGGTGACGGTCGACTCCGCCGAGGTT
>JBPCRR010000347.1:0-6624 GCA_050996645.1 Acidimicrobiales bacterium
GTCCACACCTGTGGACAACGATTGGGGAAAAGAAGGGTCTCGCTGGGGACTACGCGAAACGCCCTTTTCGGGCTTTGTAGGTGGCATGGACGATGAGATGACCCCGGGCGGTCAACCGCCTTTGTACGACCTGCTCGGCAGCGAGGCCCCGCCCGCCGGCGCGGACGAGCTTCGCCAGATAGTGGCCCGCGCGGAGCGGCGGCGCTGGCGGGTGGCCGGCGGCGCCCTGGCTCTGACGCTCGTGGCCGGTGGCCTGGCCGGCTACTTCATCCCTGATCGCTCGAGCACCCGGCAGGTGGCCGCCACGGCTCCGGGCCAGCGCGCCAACCTGGTCGCTCCATCGAGCGCGCAGGGCGGGGCCAAGACCCAGCAAGGCGCGGCCACCGCCCCGGGCGGCGTGCCCGCACTGGCAACCCCCGCGCCCTTCCCGCCACTCCAGCACCTCTTCACCCGGATGGCCAACGGGCTCTCCATCCGTGGCTTCACGATGAAGTTCAGCTCCCAGCCCGTTCCCCAGCCCGCTGCCGAGCCTGGAGCGTCAGCCTGCTCCGCAGTGATCACTTCGACCGGGTCGTTCACCGCTGAGGTGTCCACCGACAAGATGGTGGCGACGGTCGGAAAGGCAGAACTGGCCTCGCTGCCCGCCGCGGTGGGACCCGTCGAGGCGCAGGCCGTCGGCTACGGCGAGGGCGACCCCCGCCTGGTCGTCATGGCTCAGGTGGCCGCCAACGTCGCTGACGTAAACGTGAAGTTCAACGACGGCACCAGCGACCACATGGCGCCGGTGGGCCACTGGGTGGCCTTGAGCGGCGGGAGGGCGCCGGCGCAGCCCTACCAAGCCAGCTTCGGCGTGGGGAGCGCGACCACGGGCACGGTGACGGCCGGCAGCGCCAAGACCGGGCCGGGCAGCACGACGTCTGGCGGCATGGGGTCTGGCAGCACGGGGTCTGGCAGCACGGGGTCTGGCAGCACTGGGTCTGGCAGCAGGGGGTCTGGCGGCACCGGCTCGGTGGCCGCTCTGTCTCCGGTCGGCACCCTTACCGCCACCGACTCGAGCGGTCGCGTCCTTCTCAGTGAGCCGGTAGGGATCGGCTACGGCGGCCCGCAGCCCTTGGTCGGCGTTGCGCCAGGGTGCCCCGTGCACGCATACGGGCCGCCGATACCCGCACCGGCGCCCGTCAGCCCTCCGGGCCCGACGGCCACCTCCACCTTGGTCGTCCCCGCGCCCGGCCGTCCGGTTGGCACCGTGCCTGCGCCTGGTCCGGCGCCGGCGTCCGGTGCCAACGCAGGCTGAGAGGTGGCGTGCCACGATGGCCGTCGTGACGCCGCCGATCGCTGACGACCCGGAGTCACCGCCAGCCCCCGACGATGCAACCGAGGACTTCGTCGACTGCTACCGCACCCACTACAGCCGCTTGCGCCGTGCTCTCTGCCTTGGGGGGGCCGACCCGTCCACCGCCGAGGACCTCGCCCAGGAGGCGTTCGCTCGCACGCTGGTCCACTGGCGTCGCGTCCGGCGGGGGACCAACCCGCCTGGATATGTGTATAGGACGGCATTCCGCCTGCTCAGCCGCGCCCGTTCCCTGCCCGCGACCGTGACGATGGACCCCGCCGGGCCTGTCGGCGCCGCCGCGGGCGCCGATGGGGAGGCGACCACTCGGGTAGCCGTGGAGCGCGCCCTCGCAGCGCTTCCATCTCGCAGGCGGGAGTGCGCGGTGGCCTGCCTGGTCGTGGGGTTGCCCGTGGCCGAGGCCGCCGCAGCCCTGGGCATAGCCGAGGGGACGGTGCGAAAGCACCTGGAGGAAGCCCGCCGGGACATCGCCGCGGCCTGTGACGCTCAGGCCAGCCGTCCCACGGACCCGGCGCAGGGCCGGCATTAGGAGCGGCTGCTGGCGAGGGTGGCCAGGTCGTCGACGATCCGGGCGAGTTGGAAGTCCTTTGGTGTGTAGACCGCCGCCACGCCGGCGTCGAGCAGGGCGCGGGCGTCACCGGGGGGGATGATCCCGCCCACCACCAGGGGGGCGTCCACACCGGCGGCGCGGAGACGATTGACGATGTCGGGGACCAGTTCCATGTGCGACCCCGACAGGATGGACAGGCCGATCACGTCCACGTCCTCGTCGGCGGCGGTGGCGGCTATCTGGGCGGGGGTCTGGCGGATGCCCTGGTAGATCACCTCGAATCCGGCGTCTCGAGCCGCCACCGCGATCTGCTCCGCTCCGTTCGAGTGGCCGTCGAGCCCGGGCTTGGCCACCAGCAGCCGGGGAGGCCCCCCCCGGGTCGCGGCCAACAGGCGCACCCTTTCCCTAACCCCTCCGAGGTCGCCCCGAGGAGTCGAAGCGACACCCCCGACACCGGTCGGTGCCCGGTACTCGCCCCAAACCTCGCGCAGCGCGCCCGCCCACTCGCCCGTCGTGGCGCCCGCCACCGCCAGTGCCACGGTTGCCGGCATGATGTTGGCGCTCCCCTCGGCGGCGCGGCGCAGCTCGTCGACGGCGGTCTTCACGGGGAGGTCCTCACGGGCGGCCCTCCACCGCTCGACGTCCCCGATGAGCTCGGCCTCGACGGCCGGGTCCACCCGCAGGATCGACCCGCCGGCGCCCAGCGGGGACTCCTCGGTGGTCTCGAAACGGTTGACGCCGACCACCACCTGCTCCCCGGTCTCGATGCGCCGCGCCCGCTCGGCGAGGCTCGCGACCAGGCGGGTCTTCATTTCCTCGACCGCCTCGAAGGCCCCACCGAGGCTTTCGATCTCGGCCAGCTCCGCAGTCGCCGCCTCGGCCAGCTCGGCGGTCTTGGCCTCGATGACGTGGCTCCCCGCGAAAATGTCGTCGTGATCGAGCAGGTCGGTCTCGAAAGCGAGGATCTGCTGGATGCGCAGCGACCACTGCTGGTCGAAGGGATGTGGGAGGCCGAGGGCCTCGTTCCACGCCGGCAGCTGCAGTGCGCGGGCGCGGGCATCTTTCGAGAGAGTCACCCCGAGGGCCTCGAGGGTGATGCGGGCGACGTTGTTCTCAGGCTGCTGCTCGGTCAGCCCGAGCGAGTTGACCTGCACTCCATAACGGAACCGCCGCAGCTTCGGGTCCTCGACCCCGAATCGCTCCTTGCAGATGCGGTCCCACAACGTCGTGAAAGCCCGCATCTTGCACGCCTCCTCCACGAAGCGGATGCCGGCGTTGCAGAAGAAGGAGATCCTCCCCACCACCTCAGGGAACTCCTCCGGGCTGACCTGGCCGCTGCTGCGTACAGCGTCGAGGACGCCGATGGCGGTGGCCAGCGCGAAGGCCAGCTCCTGGACAGGCGTGGCACCGGCCTCCTGGAGGTGGTAGCTGCACACGTTGATCGGGTTCCACTTCGGGGTGTGGCGCGCCGCCCAGGCGATGGTGTCGACGGTCAGACGCCGGCTCGGCTCGGGGGCGAAGATGTAGGTGCCGCGCGAGAGGTACTCCTTGACGATGTCGTTTTGGACCGTGCCGGCCAGCTTCCGACGGTCGGCGCCTTGACTGTCGGCGTGCGCCACGTAGAGCCCGAGGAGCCAGGGGGCGGTGGCGTTGATGGTCATCGAGGTGTTCATGACCTCGAGCGGGATCCCGTCCAGGAGCTGCGCCATGTGGCCTCGGTGGACCACCGGCACGCCGACCTTGCCGACCTCACCCGCCGCCTCGCGGGCGTCGGGGTCGTAGCCGGTCTGGGTGGGTAGGTCGAAGGCGATCGACAGGCCGGTCTGGCCCTTTGCGAGGTTGGTGCGGTACAGCTGGTTGGAGGCTCTGGCCGTCGAGTGGCCCGAGTAGGTGCGCATCACCCAGGGGGAATCGGCCATGGGCACCATCCTGGCACCCTCAGACGCTGGGCGGCTCGGCGCGCTCCGGCACCAGACGCCTAGAGTGGGGGGCGGAGAAGGGGACTGCCCCCCTGCTGGCGCCGACGGGTGTGGGACGCCGATCTGCGGCGACCCACCCGTCGACACCGGCGCCCGCCGGCGCTGCCATTTCCCCGTGGCGTGAATGGCCACTAGACACTCTGGCGCCATGACCTCTGACCCAGCAGCGCCTTCGATCGCCCATCCGTCGCATCCCCAGCGGGGCCCCCTGGCGCTGGTCGGTGGCGCCGAATGGACTGATGGGTGCAGCTTCGACGCCGAGCTGTGGGAGGCCAGCGGTCGATCCGAGGTGGTCGTGCTGCCGACCGCTGCTGCGTACGAGCACCCCGACCGGGTGGTGGCCGCGGCGACCGAGCACTTCGCTTCGCTCGGCGCCGGCGTGCGGGGCCTGATGGTCCTGGGGAGGCCAGACGCGGAGAACCCTGACAACGCCGAGGCCGTGCGCCGCGCCCGATTTGTTTACCTCGGAGGCGGGAGTCCCCTGCATCTTCGCTCGGTCCTCAAGGACTCTGCGGTGTGGCGTGCGCTCGCGGAGGCGTGGGAGGACGGGGCGGTAATTGCGGGCTCGTCTGCGGGAGCCATGGTCCTCGGCGACCCGATGGTCGACCCCCGCGGCGGGGCGCTCACCCTGGGTTTGGGCCTCGTTACCAAGCTGGCCGTGCTGCCCCACTACGACACCTGGTCGGAGGAGAAGGCCCACCGGACGGTCAGCCTGGCCACAGGTCATCTCCGCATCGTGGCCATCGACGAGCGCACGGCACTCATCCGCGACCCCGACGGCGGCTGGCGGGTTGGCGGTGCCGGGGATGTGACGGTCTACGTCGACGGGGCTCCCGCCGGCTTGGAGGCCCTGAGCGGCTGACCCGGCCCCAGCGGCCAGGTAGTCCCAGCGGCCAGTCAGCCCCAGCGGCCAGGCAGCCTCAGCGGCCAGGCAGCCTCAGCAGCCAGGCAGCCCCAGCAGCCCGAGCAGCTGGTCACTCGGCCTCAGTGATCGTCACCGATTCGATGGTCACGGTCTCCTTCGGGGTGCCCGATGCGCTACCCACCGCGTCGATGTCGGCCACCACCTCCAACCCCGAGACGACCTTGCCGAACAGGGAGTACTGCGGCGGCAGCCTCACCCCTTGAGGGCCACTTATGATGAAGAACTGGCTCCCGTTGGTGTCCGGGCCGGCGTTGGCCATTGCCAGGGAACCGAGCTCGTAGCGGCCGGGCTTGGGCAGCTCGTCGGCGAAGTTGTAACCGGGCCCACCGCGGCCGGTTCCGGTGGGGTCCCCCCCTTGGAGCACGAAGCCGGGGATGATCCGGTGGAACCCGATGCCGTCGAAGTAGTGGTAACGGGCGAGAAACACGAAGCTGTTGACCGCCTGTGGCGCGGCCGCCGGGTCGAGGGCGATGGTCATCGTGCCCTTGGAGGTGACCATCACCGCGCTGTAGCGCCGCGCCGGGTCGATGCACATCGGCGGCGGCCCGTCGAAGGAGCGCTGCTTGGGGCTCGAGCCGTCCGGCTCTGGGCAGGGGGTGGCCATTTGGTTTGGGACCTTTCGTGTGAGATGGGGCGGGAACCGGGTCCCGGGGCGCCGGGTTAGGACTCGGCGATCTTGACGCTCTTCACGATGACGACCCGACTCGGCGCGCCGCCGAGGCCGCTGCCGTTGTCCTGGTTGAGCGCCTCGATCTTCTGCACCACGTCCAGCCCAGTGCTGACGTGCGCGAAAGTGACGTAGGTCCCCTGAGAGTCCAGGCCGGAGCACTTCGGACCGGCGCAGAAGAAGTACTCGGCGCCGGCGCTGTTGGGCGACCCCGTCCGAGCCATCACCAAGTCGCCTGGTTGGTAGTGCCGCGGCGGCGCGCCCTCGTCCTTGATGGTGTAGCCGGGGCCGGGGTCCGACGGGCTCTGGGTGCTCGGTCCTCCGCCCTGGACGATGTCGATCGAGGTGTCAGTGCGGAAGATGGCTGATCCGTCGTAGTAGTGGTAGCGGGCGAGGACCACGAAGTTGTTGGCGGTGATCGGGGTGGTCTTGGTGTCGAGGGCCACCACGATGGTCCCCTCGGTGGTGTCGAAGGTGGCGCTGTAGGTCTTGCCGGGATCGAGGCAGCTGGGAGGGGGCTGCGCGAACGACGTGGTGTGAGGCGAGCTTCCGTCGGGGTTGGGGCACGGTGTCGCTCCGGTGATCTTGGCTCCCGCCGGCACCGGCGCGGCGGTCGGGGGGGAGCCCGCTGCGGTGGTCGAGCTGTTGGGTGCAGCGGTTGTCGAGGCGGGCGCTGCGGTCGTGGTTGGCGAGTTGGTGGTGGTCTTCTTCTTGCTGCTCCCGCTGCCCGCGGTCAAGTAGGCGGCGACCACGGCGATGATCACGAACACGCCGGCGATGGCAGCGCGTCTCAGGTTCCGCCGGCGCTGCTGGGCCCGACGCAGCTGCGCCATCCGGGCCTCCTTGCCTTGCCGCTGACGGGATCGCTTGTCTGAGGGCACGGGCGCCCAAGGTAGCGGACCGGGTAATGGGCCAAGGGTCGGCGAGGGGCCTGCGGTAGCCTCGGAGGTCGTGGCTCGACTGGTGATGAAGTTCGGCGGCACCTCGGTGGGCGACGCCGACCACATCAATACAGTGGCCGATTACGTCGCCCGGACGGGGAAGCGGGGCAACCAGGTCGTTGTGGCTGTGTCGGCCATGGGTAAGGAGACCGACGACCTGCTCTACCTGGCGGGTCAGGTCTCGGGGACCCGACCGGGGCGGGAGATGGAC
>JBPCRR010000346.1:0-7708 GCA_050996645.1 Acidimicrobiales bacterium
TGACCGCGGTGGCCGATGTAGACCACCTGGAATCCTTGTTTCGCCCTGACTTTGACCTCATGGTGGACCTTGGTCACGAGCGGGCACACGGCGTTGACCATGAAACCGCCGTTGGCTTGGGCCGCTGCCACCACCTCGGGGGCAGAGCCGTGGGCTGAGAGCATGAGCGGGGAGCCAGGAGGGACCTCGTCCATGTCGTCAACGAAGATCACGCCCAACTCCTTGAACCGGTCGACCACGAGCTGGTTGTGCACTATCTCGTGGTAGCAGTACACCGGGGGCTCGAATACCCGCACCAGCCATGCGAGCGCCTTGATCGCCATCTCGACGCCGGCGCAGAAGCCGCGGGGGGAGGCGAGCAGCACGCGGTCGACGTCCACGGGCCCAAGGCTACCGACCCGCGGCCGGCTGAGCCGGTAGCCTGTCACGGCTATGTCCCTGCCCCGCGTGGTGGCGGTGGCCCCAGGGTCGCCGGCCGCCCGGGCCGGCCTGGTCCCTGGTGACGAGATCCTCGCCATGGACGGCCAGCTCCCCCGAGACGTCATCCAGTACCACCTGCTCGCCGACCGCGACGAGCTGGAGATAGAGCTGCGCCGGGGCGGTCTCGAGCGCACGGTGCTGGTACGTCGTAGCCAGTCCGGCTGGGCCGGTTTCGCGCCGGAGCCTCTCGGCATCGAAGTGGACGCTGCGCTGTTCGACCGGGTCCGCACCTGCGACAACCACTGCGAGTTCTGCTTCATCCACCAGCTGCCCAAGGGCATGCGCCGGAGCCTGTACACACGCGACGACGACTATCGCCTGTCGTTCCTGTACGGCAACTTCACCACGCTCACCCGCTTCACAGAGGCCGACCTCGAGAGAGTGGTGACCGAGGGACTCTCGCCGCTATGGGTGAGCATCCACGCGACCGATCCCGAAGTGCGCTCCCGCATGCTGCGCAACCCCAGGGGAGCGCTCAGCCTGCGGTGGCTGCGAGCCCTGCTCGACCACGGCATCGAGGTCCACGGCCAGGTGGTGGTCTGCCCCGGGGTCAACGATGGTGCGGTCCTCGAGGACACCCTCGCAGGGGTGCTCGACATCTACCCCGAGCTGGCCACGGTGGCGTGTGTGCCGCTCGGCGTGAGCAACTTCAACACCGAGGGGTCGATGCGCCCGCACACGCCGGCAGAAGCGGCGGCGGTGCTCGACCTCGTCGAGCGGTGGCAGGACACGTTCTCGACCGCGCTCGGCCGCCGGCTCGTCTTCGCCGCCGACGAGTACCACCTCGTGGCGGGGCGGGCGTTCCCCGCGCGCGACTCCTATGCGGAACTCGCCCAGGTGGACAACGGCGTCGGCATGGTCAGGGCCTTCGCAGCTGGCTTCACCAAGACTGGCTTCGCGGCGGCTGGCTTCAGCGGGCTCGCTGGCGCCGAGGCGCCCCGCCAGGGAGGCTTCTTCCAGTCCGTCGACGGCGCACCGGCGGTGGGCTACAGGGCGCCCAGGGCTCCCGGCAGCATCGCTCTCACACCCGGGCGCCACGCCGCGGTCACGGTCCTCACCGGCGCGTACGGCAAGCAGGTGCTAACGCCACTCGTCCACTCCCTCCGCCCCGACGCCGAGGTCCTCGCGGTTGACAATCTCTTCTTCGGGGGCAACATCGCTGTGGCCGGCCTGCTCACCGGCGCGGACCTCGCCCGGGTGCTCGCCGGCGCCCCCTTCAACCGTCGGTACCTGTTGCCCGATGTCTGCCTCTCGGGGGACCGCTTCCTTGACGGCACCACCCCCGCCGACCTGCCTCGTCCCGTGGAGGTTGTGCCTACCGACGGCGCAAGCCTCCGCCAGGCGCTCCTCGCCGGCCGGGTGCCTGCCGCCACCGCCGCAAGGGTGTGACCCGGCCCCTGGTGGCCGTTGTCGGGCGGCCAAATGTCGGCAAGAGCACCCTCGTCAACCGGATAGTCGGACGGCGGATCGCGATAGTCGAGGAGAGCCCCGGGGTGACGCGGGACCGCAAGGAGCTCGACGCCGACTGGGCAGGCCGCGAGTTCTCGATCGTGGACACCGGCGGCTGGCTGACAGCCGGCGACTCCCTCGCGCGTCAGGTCAGCGCCCAAGCCGAGCGCGCCATCAACGATGCGACGGCGATCTTGCTGGTGGTCGACACCACCGTCGGGCTGACCGACGACGACGCCAAGGTCGCCGCTCTACTCCGCCGTCGCGGGGTCCCCGTGCTCGTGGTCGCCAACAAGGTCGACGGTGACAGCCGGGACACCGACATCTGGGCGTTTTCGAGGCTCGGCCTGGGAGACCCCTGGCCGGTCAGCGCCATCCACGGTAGGGGCACCGGCGACCTCCTCGACGCGCTGCTGGCACATCTCCCCACCTCGGAAGCGGCCGCTATCCAGCCGGTTGAGGAATCCCCAAGGGTGCCGGCGGTGGCGATCGTGGGGCGGCCCAACGTGGGCAAGTCGACCCTGTTCAACCGCCTGATCTGCGACGAACGCTCCGTCGTGCACGACCTGCCAGGCACCACCCGCGACACGATCGACACCCTCGTCGCCACCCCCGACGGCGACATCCGGTTCATCGACACCGCCGGCATGCGCCGGCGCGCCAAGGAAGCGGAGGGTGCCGAGTACTACTCCCTCGTGCGGGCGCTCCAGGCCATCGACCGCGCAGACTTCGCCCTCCTCGTCATCGACTCCACCGAAGGCGTCACCCGCCAGGACCAGCGCCTCGCCGAGCGAATCGACGCCGCAGGCAGCCCGGTCGTGATCCTGCTCAACAAGTGGGAGCTGCTCGCCTCCGAAGCCCGCCAAGCCGTGCTGGCCGATGTCGAGGACCGACTCGTCTTCCTCTCCTATGCTCCGATCCTCAAGGTCTCCGCCCTGACCGGGCTCGGCGTGCACAAGCTGGCGCCCGCGCTCTGGAAGGCCGACGACGCCTACCGCCGCCGGGTCCCCACTGGAGAGCTCAACCGGGTGCTCGCCGAGGCCCAAGCCGCTCACCGCTCGCCCGGCGGGCGGATCCTCTACGCCACGCAGGGAGCCACCGACCCGCCGACGTTCACGCTGTTCACGACCAAGACCCTGCCGGCCCCATACCTGCGCTACCTCGAGCGCAAGCTTCGCGAGCACTTCGGCTTCGGCCCGACGCCGCTCAAGTTCCGCGTCCGAAGGCGCGCAAGTTGACCCGCGGAGTACCGTCGTGAGCATGTTCGCCCAGCCCTGGCTGGCCGCCGCCGCGGCCTGCTGCGCGATCGCCGCAGTGCTGTGGAGCAGGGCCGCCTCCCGCCTGGCGCGAGCCGCACGGCGGATCGAAGCCGAGACGGCGGCATCCTCGAGCGGGCGCGAAGCCGCGGAGCTCGCCCGCTCCGCGTTCGACAAGAATCTCCACAACGCGCTCTTGTACGCGGTCTTGACCGTGGGGTTGGGAGTCGCATCCGTTTCGCGCTCGGCCTGGTTTCAGATCCCACTACTCGCGGTGAGCATCCCGGTGGTGGTGTCGATCCGCTACGCACCGCGCTTCTTCGACGAGGCTCGGCTGGCGGAAAACCGCGCCATGCTCGAGCGCCGCGCCGAGGAGGTCCTGGCCCAAGAGGACCTGGCGCCAAGACAGTGGGCCGCCCGCCTCGCTCCCGAGGACCTACCCGCGCTGGAGGGCTTCGAGCTCGGCCGGGTCTACGAGCCAGGTACCGGCATGATGGCGGGTGACTTCTACGACGTGTACCCGACCGGTCCCCATCGCCTGGCTGTCGTGATCGGCGACGTGGCCGGCCACGGGATCGAGCCGTCGATCACCGCGTTCCAGGTCAAGTACCTGCTCCGGACCTTCCTGAGCCAGTACCGCGACCCGGCCCAAGCCCTCGAAGAGCTCAACCAGGTCCTGTCGGTCAGCGGTCGGCCCGAGGACCTCGTCTCGGTCTGCGTGGTGGTCCTCGACACCGAAGCCGCCACCCTGCGCCACGCCTCCGCGGGCCACCCGGCGGCATGGCTGTGGCAGGACTCGGAGATGTTGGCGTTGCGAGCCACCGGGCCACTGTTGACCCTCGACCCCCACGGCCACTACCACTCGAGGGAGCTTCCTCTTCACCCCGGAGACCTGCTCACCCTCTACACCGACGGTCTGAGCGAGGCACGCAGCGGTGGGCAACTCTTCGGCGAGGAACGGGTCGCCCAGATCATCCGCCGCGACCCCGGCCAGGACACGGGCATCCTCGCCAAGGTGCTCCTGGAGGCAGCTCGGGACTTCTCCTCCGAGCCGTTGATCGACGACGTGGCCATCCTGGCCGTGCGCCGCATCTGAGCCTGCGGCTCGCATTTGGCGACCGGTATGGCCAGGTAGGGCTATCGACGGGGTACCTTCAGGGCGACAAGCGCGAGCCCGCGAAGGAGCCAGCACTTGCCTTGGTGCGAAAGCTGCAGCAAGTTTTGGGACCGGGGGTCCATGACCGGCGATGGCACCTGCCCCACCTGCAAGGCGGTGATCGCCCCACCGGCGCGGGGCGCACCCTGGCACTTCAAGGTCATGCTCGTCGGCTTGGCCGGCTATCTCGTGTACCGCGTGTACTGGCTAGCGGAATGGCTCCCGAAACACCTCGGAAGCCCCACCCACTACACTCCGGTCCTCCACGGGCTGTGGCGCAGTTTGGTTAGCGCGCTTGACTGGGGGTCAAGAGGTCCCGAGTTCAAATCTCGGCAGCCCGACCACGAAAGTGCAGGTCAGCGCTTCGGCGGGAAGCTACATCGAGTCGACTTCGCCGACGCCTACGTGGTCGCGTCCGCTGAGGGAGCTCGAACATCACAAGTGGTGTCGTTTGACCACTCGCTCGACCGCGTGCAAGACATCGACCGCATCGAGCCGCCGTAGTAGTTCGCGGGTTCACGGAGCCTTCTTGGGCGCCGGGAGCCGAACGAGTTGCTCAGTGGCAGCGTCAGGCAGCCCCTCGAAGAACTGACTGATCACCTGGGCAAAGACGAGCTCTCCGGGGTCGGCGAGCATGAAGAGGGTCATCGAAGACCTCAGCTTCATGGCGTCGATCGGACCGAAGATCTCATCGGCGCTGCGCCCCCCGTGCCCAGCGACGATGCTCGCCCACTCGCGAATACGGCGTCCGAGCACCGGGTGATCCAGGAACGCGCGCGCCTCTTCGAGCGAGGAGATGGCGAACCTCTGCGCCGTGGGACTGTGCCCGAGACCGGCGATCTGGGGAAAGGCGAACCACATCCAGTGCGTCTCTTTCTGGCCCGCACTCAACTCTCGAAGCACGCGGTCGTAGGTAGAACCGGTGTCCTGTGCGACCACGAAGCGTTCGAGGTCGAAGGGGTCCTCGCGCATCATCGCTCCACTCAGAGCTCGAGCTCGTAGAACCAGCTGACCGGACCCCGAGGCACACCGCCGGTCTTGGAGAAACCCAAGCTCTCGTAGAGCGCCTGGGCGGCGTCGTCGCCCTCGTCGGTCCCGAGGTCCATGGTGTCGGCACCCTTGGCGCGCGCCAGCGAGATCGCCTCCTCCATCAGTGCCCGACCCAGCCCGCGGCCACGGAGGTGGGGCACGACGTACAGCTCGGCGAGGTAGCACTCGAGTCCTTCGCTCCAGATGGCTTCTCGGAATCGCAGCACCGCGATGCCGTCAGGTCCATCCCCGCCCAGCAGCACCATCGTGTCAGCAGCGAGGAGTCGGCCGAAGCGGGCGGCGAGGACCTGCGCCGGTGGGGTGGGCCCGGCGAACTCGGTGTTGAACGCGTGCAACAAGCGGCCGATGGCCGCCAGGTCGGTGCCGACGTTGGCGGCTGCCCGCACGGCTGGATTCATCCTCACTGTCGGGGAGGCTACCGACGCCTGAGCGCCGCAACTACTCGTCGCTGTGGCTCACCATGTTGATCACATTGCCATCCGGGGCACGCACGAAGAACCTCCGCAGACCCCATGCCTCTTCGGTGAGCGGATGAACGATCTCGTACCCCCGCCGCTGGGCCTCCTCGTACGCCTCCTCGACGCCGGCACCGACGTGAACCGAGATGACCGAATCGCAAGGCGCCGTAGCGTCGCGAGTGACGAGCTGGACGGAGGCCTCGCCACTCGGGCACGAGTAACGCGCCACCCACCCCATGTTGAACTCCTCGACACTCAACCCGAGGTAGTCGGTGTAGAAGTCACGGGCAGTCGCGATGTCAGCGACCGAAAGGTTCGCGTTGATGCCGGTTACTCGCATCGGTCCTCCTCCCCTTGGACCAGCATATGCTTCCTGAGGCGGTCGCCGAGACTGTGAGAAGCTGAGGCCCGACCACCACGGACCAGGGCCGGCCGGCCGACTGGGGGAGCCTCACGTGCAGCAAGTCACTCCCGAGCGGTTTCGCGAGGTGCTCGGCCACGTCCCGACCCCGGTGGTGGTCGTGACCGCCTCGTGCGAGCAAGGTCCGGCGGCCCTCGCTATCGGGTCCTTCGTCTCGGTGTCCCTCGAGCCTCTGCTGGTGGGATTCTTTCCTGCCAAGACCTCGACGAGCTGGCCCGCCATCCGCTCTGCGGGAGCCTTCTGCATAAACGTGCTCGCCGACGACCAGACGGCACTGAGCCGGGGATTCGCCGTGCGGGGCGGTGACAAGTTCACCAACGTCAGGTGGCGGCCGGCGCCTTCCGGCGCGCCGATCCTCGAGGGTTGCGTGGTCTGGATCGACTGCGAGCTGGAGGACGAGATCGACGCCGGAGACCACTTCCTTGCGCTCGGCCGGGTAGAGGCCCTGGAACACGCCCGGGATGCCCACGCCCTCGTGTTCCACAGAGGGGCCTACACGACCACCGCGGCGTCGGATCTGTTGGAGGGCGAGGGGTAGCTCAGTACGCGCCCACGTTCTCGAAGATGCGGCGGGGGTTGTCCACGAGCATGGTCTCGATCTGGCCGTCGGTCACGCCGTGGTCCCGGAGGTAGGGGAGCACGTCTTCGGTGATGTGGAGATAGTTCCACTGGGGCAGAAAGCTCAGCACCGCCGGTTCGATCCAGTCGATGTAGCAAGCGGCGTCGTGAGCCAGGACCATCTGGGGGGCGAAGCCACGCCGACACATCTCCACGACCGTGTCGGCCCTGGCCTCGAAGGTGGTGTCGAGGTTGATGCCGAAGCGGTCCATGCCGAGGTAGAAGCCGGCTTCCGCCAGCGTTTGCAGGTGGTCCGCGTCGGTGGAGTCGCCGCTGTGGCCGAGCACGACACGGCTCGGATCGACACCCTCGTCGTCGAGGACTCGCTTGGCGGCGAGACCCTGCTCGCTGGCCGGGTGGGTGTGGACAGTCATCGGCGTGCCGGTGCGACGGTGCGCCTTGGCCACCGCCCTCATCACCCTCTCCACCCCCTCGGTCATGCCCTGGTGGTCGATCGCGCACTTGAGCATCCCGGCCCTCACCCCGGTGCCCGCGATGCCCTCCTCGATGTCCCCGACGAACATGTCGACCATCGGGTCGGGCACCGGCTGGCCCAGCGCCGCTTCAAGCGCGGGGCCCCTGTAGTGGAAGTAGAAGGGGACGTCGCCGTAGGTGTAGCAACCTGTCGCCACCACGATGTTGAGCTGGGGCACCTGCTGCGCCACCCGCTTGATGCGCGGTATGTAGCGGCCCAAGCCCACCACGGTCGGGTCCACGATGGTTCGGATACCCGCCCCGGCGAGTGCGGTCAGCTTGGCCACCGCGTCCGACACGCGAGCGTCCTCGTCTCCCCACTCCGAGGGGTAGTTCTGTTGGACGT
>JBPCRR010000407.1:0-4605 GCA_050996645.1 Acidimicrobiales bacterium
GCAGACCCTTCGCCGCCAAAACCAGCTCCGACACGCCCAACTCCTCATGGACCCAAGAGATCTGTACTTGTGGAAGAGGAGGTCGTTGTGCCCGACCACGAGGCGTTGAGATCAGTATACCCGAACAGGTGTTCGTATGTCAAGGCAAATCTGGGAATTGTTTGGCCTTGGTGGCGCGCCTGGCGGCGATCCCCCCGAACCACCAGCCGGCGCGCAACCAGCGCCTGTCTGTGCTGAGTGTGATACCCCGAAGGTGCCCGCGTCAAGCGTCGTCGTGGCATCCGCGTTTCGTTGACCACCATCGTGCTTCCTCTGCTCTGGCCCATCGGCAGAAGAGAAGACCCTTTGCCCGCAGCCGTGCGAAGCACGCGGAAGTGGTGGCGGTGGAGGGTGAGGAGACGGTCAGCGTTACCTCGTTGACTTCATCGACTATTGGGCCTGAAGGATCCAATGCGGCGCTTTCCAGTAAACGCCGGTGGCTTCCATCCCGACCAACGTCACCCCCCGCTCGACATGTCGCCAGCGCCAGAAGCTGAGACGTCGTCGTGCGGAACTGCACCGTCTCCCCGCGCCGCCCCCCGGCACCATCAGGCGTGCGGGCACACGCCATGATCGTGTCACGATAAACGTCCAAGAACGCGCACCGCTCTACCACCACATCCATCGCCGTCTCCTTTCGGTTCGCTTCACTCGCCGTGACAGCCCGGATGGGGACCTCGTCAGGAAGAAACTGAGGCACGCGCTCAAAGCAACAGGACGGAGCACCCGAAGCCCCCGCGTCAGGCTAAGAACTGGGCTCCGAGCGCCATAGGGACACGACGTCTGCCCGGACCGACACACCACGATTCTCATCCGCCGAGCGCGGCCCGGCCACGGGACCGTCACCGAAGTTCCACGGAACTGGGGACATCCTCCATGCCGCTGAGGGCCGACCCGTGTTCGGGCCGGTACCCGCGCTTGCGCTCCGCTCGCAGGTCCGGCTCAGTCGGAACGAGCGGTGATCTGCGCTACTCGGGGGGTCACGTCGGAGAAATGAGAGCTGCCCGCTGGCTCAAAATCGCCGTGGAGTACCGCCGGGTCAAGGTCCAAACCGTTTGGCCACGCCACCGTTCGGCTCTGGAGATCGACGGTCACTTCCGCGAAGAACTCAGGATCCTCTAGTGACGCGAAGACAGTTCCCTCGTTCCCACCGGCTAGGAACTCAAGCTCTCTGATGAGCCCGTCGTCGAAGGTGAGCCGCATGACATGGGGTCGGAGCACCTCGACGGCCTGGACATGGGGGATCCGGTACGTGGTCTTCATGGCAGTGGGTCTATCGTACCGGGAGCCTGATTCATCGTTGCTTTCTCCCAGGCCGTGTCGAGCTCGGCCTGGTGCAAGCGGTGCCAGGTACGCACCAGGCGAAGAGCCCGGGTCGGCAGCCAGCCGCGCAGAACCTCTCCATTGGCGATCACGATCCACGCCTCATGCTCGCCGTAAACGGCGTGGTAGTGGGGCGGGTTGTGATCGTCCCAGTAGATGTAGATGACGATGCCGTAGAAGGCCGACAGACGAGGCACGGTCGGGAGGTTAGGGCCAACGTGTGACACCAAAGCCCGGGCTCAGTCTGGGGCCTCCTTGACCGGCACCGCCGGTCGATCCTGAGCTGCGACACCTTGGGGTGGGGTGGCCGCTCGTCATGCCGGAGCGCCGACCATAGAGGGCGGTATGCGCCGGAGCGGTGACGAATGTCGAGGACGATCACCAGATGGCGGGAGTCGTCAATCTCATAGAGCTCCGAGACGTTCGCTCTGCTCGCTGGCCGATGGCGGCGACCCCGGCCGCTCGTCTGGGGCCCGACCGGTCCAGAGCGGTGTCGCCACGACCAGCGCCGCTGCAACTCGTGCCGTGCGCACCTGGACCACGCACTCTCCCAGGGGATCCGCTCATGCATCCTGCGAGGCGGTCCCTTGAGCCACGTCCACGGTCGCGGACCGGCCAGGACACCCCTCATCGCCCCCGTATGGCGGCCACCACCTGCGCCGGCGGCGGATTGACCACCGCTCTGCCGTCGATCATCACGGTGGGCACCGTCTCGTTGCCGTCGGCCACCGACCGCACGAACGCTGCCGCGTCCGGGTCCTTCCAGATATTGACCTGGTGGACTCGCAGGCGATGCCAACGCAGAAGTAGACGCAGCCTCATACAGAACATGCAGCCCGGTCGCCAGTAGAGCGTGACCGTAGGACCCGCCGCGGTTCGATCGTCCGGCTTGGTCATGGCCATCAGGCAATCACAACGGCCGACACTAGCGTCGGGGCTCAGTCGGTGGGATGCCCCAGTCAGCGTCAAGGATCTCCTCACAGGGCGATCGCCCGGCATCCGCCAGAGAGGGATCTGCGAACCTGCAGCGTACTGACCGCATGGGGCTGCCCCACCCGGCAAAGGGCTGAGCTTCGCGACGACATCAGCGTCTGGAATCCTCGAGTCCTTGTGACTGGCCTCACTCGGGCGCTGTGCGACAGGCTCCCCCGGTACCCACCTATGGGGCCAGCCGTAGCGCATAGCGCTGCGGTGACCCGTGACCGGTGTTCCTACCCGGACAACCCGCGGTGGCGGTCGATCCCGCGTGGGCTGGTGTGGTTACCGCTTGGAGCGGGTGAACCCGTCCGCCTCGGCCGCCTCCGCGGAGCGGTAGCAACGGTCGGCGTTGGTCCTGGCGTAGGCGATCATGCCGGGCAGGTGGAACAGGCGGCTGCGGACCTTGGCCTTGACCGGATGGCTGTCGGGGCATTCTCCCTTGCAGGGCTCCACCCACTCCGGAGTTGCGCCGGGGGGAAGGGTCGCGTCCACCCTTATCGAAGCCAGGCGGTCCCGCACCGCGGCGAGCTCCTTGCCGGGGGTATCGCCTCCCGGCGCCTCCACGTCGCCAACAATCTCCTCAGCGCCAGCCCCCTCCGGGACCGCATCCTCAGCGCCAGCCACCTCAGCGCCGGCCTCGTCGGGGAGAGAATCAGTGTCCCCAGCCCCCTGGCCGCCAGGTTGTGAACCTGCCCGCTCCTGTTCGACCACCGCCGTCATTCGGGACTGAGGCTGAGGCGGCACAGCACGGGGCCCCCAGTCCGGAGACGACGCCACCTCGCCGCCGGCGCTGAGCCTCCGCCACAAGACCCAGGCGCCAGCTGCCACGCCGCACAGCAGGACGAGCCTCCTAAGGCGCCGACGACCGATCACGTGATCAAGGTAATACCGCTAACCGACCGACGCGGGGAGCCACCCCGGCCGATTGGCCTCGAAAGCGTTGATGTCGGCCTCATGCCGCAGGGTCAGCCCGACGTCGTCCAGACCTTCGAGCAGTCGGTGCTGGGTGAACTCGTCCATCGGGAAGGACGCCTCGATCCCCACAGCAGGCGCGCTCACGGTCAGCCTCTCGACGTCAACGGTGATCTCGAGCGCCGGATCCGACGCGACAGCGAGGAGCAGCGCGGAGCCGGTCTCCGGGTCGACCTGCACCGGGACCAGGCCGGCCTTGGTGCAGTTGTTGCGGAAGATGTCACCGAAGCGCGGCGAGATGACCGCCTTGAACCCGTAGTCCATGAGAGCCCACACGGCGTGCTCGCGCGACGAGCCGGTGCCGAAGTTCTCCCCGGCGACGAGGATCGTGGCGCCGGCGTGCTCGGGACGGTTGAGGACGAAGTCACGCTCGTCGCGCCACTCAGCGAACAGGCCCTTCGCGAAGCCCGTGCGCTCGACCCGCTTCAGCCAGTCGCTCGGGATGATCTGGTCCGTGTCGACGTCGGAGCGCGCGAGGGGCACCGCGGTGCCCGTCACGACCCGGATCGCGTCCATCAATGGACCTCAGCGGGACTGTCGAGATCGGCCGGGGAGGCGAGGTGCCCGGCGACGGCGGTCGCGGCGGCCACCGCAGGCGAGACCAGGTGGGTGCGCCCGCCGCGGCCCTGGCGACCCTCGAAGTTGCGGTTGGAGGTGGATGCCGACCTCTCGCCGGGGGCCAGCTTGTCAGGGTTCATGGCCAGGCACATCGAACAGCCGGGGTTGCGCCACTCGAAGCCGGCATCGATGAACACGCGGTCCAGCCCCTCGGCCTCTGCCTGCGCCTTCACCGGTCCCGAGCCAGGTACCACCAGACCACGGATCTTCGGGGCGACCCGCCGCCCGGAGAGCACGGAGGCGGCGGAGCGGAGGTCCTCGATGCGGCCGTTGGTGCACGAGCCGATGAACACCGTGTCGACCCTGACGTCGCGCAGCGCCGTGCCGGGTGTGAGGCCCATGTAGTCCAGCGCCCGGCGCGCCGCGTCACGGGCGCTCGGGTCCTCGAAGCTGTCGGGGTCGGGGACGGTTGCCGAGATCGGCAGCACCTGGCCGGGGTTGGTGCCCCAGCTGACGTAAGGCGACAGGGCGGAGGCCTCGACGGTCACCTCGGTATCGAAAGACGCGTCCGCGTCGGTGGCCAGCGCCCGCCAGTCCTCCAGCGCGCGCTCCCAGTCCGCGCCCTTCGGTGCGTGCGGGCGCCCTTCGAGGTAGGCGAACGTGGTGTCGTCGGGCGCGATAAGCCCGGCGCGCGCGCCGGCCTCGATCGACATGTTGCATACCGTCATGCGGCCT
>JBPCRR010000017.1:0-3210 GCA_050996645.1 Acidimicrobiales bacterium
CCGCGTCCCTGCCCGCGTCCGCACACAGGCGGCTCATCCCGGGATTGCCCGGTGTGACGACGACGTCGGCGCTTCGGGCGAGAGCTGTGGCCAGCGCGTGTTCCCGGCCGCCCGAGCCCACGAGGCAGATCCTCATGAGGCGCGGCCCCCTCCAGGCGCCGCGCCAAGCGCCGGTCACGGTGCGAACCTCACGAACTGGTCCCGGTCCGGGCCGACGCCGACGAGCTTGATCGGCACGCCGGTCTGGTCGGCGAGGAAGGCCACGTAGTCCTTGGCGGCGGCGGGCAGCTGGTGCAGCTCGGTCGCCTCGGTGGTGTCGGTGCCCCAACCGGGAAGCGTCTCGTAGACAGGGGTGGCGTTGTGCAGCACCGACTGGTGGTATGGCATGTGATGGTAACGGCGGCCGTCGAGCTCGTAGCCGACGCAGACCTCCAGGGTCTCGAAGCTGTCGAGCACGTCGAGCTTGGTGAGCGCGATCTCCGAGAGCGAGTTGAGCCGGGCTGCCTGGCGGATCATCACGGCGTCGAACCAACCCGTTCGCCGGCGCCTGCCGGTGTTCGTGCCGTACTCGTGGCCCCGGTCGACCAGCGCAGCGCCTCGTTCGTCGAAAAGCTCGGTCGGGAACGGCCCCGACCCCACTCTCGTCACGTACGCCTTCGCGATCCCGATGACCCGGGAGATGTCGCGTGGTCCTATCCCGGAGCCGACGCACGCCCCTCCCGCCACGGGGTTGGAGGAGGTGACGAACGGATAGGTGCCGTGATCGAGGTCGAGGAACGTGGCTTGCGCGCCCTCCAGCAGTACCTCCTGGCCCGCCTCGAGGGCACCGTGCACCAAGGCCACGGTGTCGTCGATGAGCGGAGCCACCTTGGGCGCGTACTCGTCGAGGTACCTGTCTGCGATCTCGGCCGCCGACAGGGGAAGGCGGTTGTAGATCTTGGCCAGGATGAGATTCTTCTCCTTGAGGACCACCTCGAGCTTCTGGCGGAAGATCTTGGGGTCGAGCAGATCCTGGGCGCGGATGCCCACCCGAGAAGCCTTGTCGGCGTAGCAGGGGCCGATGCCCCGGCGGGTGGTACCGAGCTTGTTGCGCCCGAGGTGGCGCTCGGTGAGCGCGTCGATCTCCTGGTGATAAGGCATGATCAGGTGCGCCCCACCGGAGACCCGCAGGCGCGAGCAGTCGATGCCGCCGGCGGTCAGCTTGGCCATCTCCGCCAGGAGGACCCCGGGGTCCACCACCACGCCGTTGCCGATGATCGGCAGGATGTGGTCGTAGAGCACCCCACTTGGCAGCAGCTGGAGGGCGAAGGACACTCCGTCCACGACGATGGTGTGCCCGGCGTTGTGGCCACCCTGGTAGCGCACCACCACCTGCATCTCCTTGGCGAGGAGGTCGGTCAGTTTGCCCTTGCCTTCGTCACCCCACTGGGTGCCGACGACGACGGTGGCGGGCACGCGCGAATCCTTCCGGAAGTTTGCTGGCGGAGGCGCTCAGCATAGTCGTCTGCTCGAAAGCGGTCGGGGACTCCGGGCGGCCCAACTCAGGCCGGCCCAACTCCGGCCGGCCCAACTCCGGCCGGCCCAGACCTCAGCGCCGCCGGCCGCCGCCGCCGTAGGCGGACGCCAGGATCCGCAGGATGCTCACGTAGACGAGCACCAAGGCCGTCATCATGGCGAAGGCCGCGGCCCACTCCGCGTCTGCCGACACCGCTTGGGCCTCCGAGCGCGCCACGTACTCGAAGTCGGTGAACAGGTTGAGCACCGCCACCCCCAGCGCCAGCACTCCGAAGATGAGGCCGCCAGCGCCGAAGCTGTTGACGCCTGGCAGGGAGAGTCCCACCAGCGACAGCAGGCTGACCGCGACGATCCCGAGGGCGCCCATGAACGCCAGGCTCATCATTCGGGGGGTCACCCGGACCAGCCCGGTGCGGTACAACACGAGAGCCGCCACGAAGACCGCCGCAGTGAACACGATCGCGGTGGGAACTATCCCGTGCCCCACGCTGGCGTAGACGGCGGAGATTGCCCCGAGCGCGACCCCTTCGAGCACCGAGTACAGCGGTGCGATCACCCTGGCCCACTGCAGGCGGAACCAGCCGACGAGCACCAGCACGAACGCCGCGCCCATGCACCCGAACGCCACCCCAGGGGGCACCGCCACGTAGCCGACGCCGGCGGAGACCACCGCCAGGATGCAAAGCAGAATCAGCTTGTCGTAGGCCCGCGCTGCGTTGAACGTCGCCGGGGGCTGGGCCGGCGCACCCGGCATCGCAGCGCCAGCCGGCGCGACTCGGCCAAAGCCGGCGGCACGGCCGGCGGCACGGCCGGCGCTAAGGCCGGGGGGCGCCGCGGCCGGGCGGAACTCGGAGTCGATGCGGTCGAACGCTGACTTGACTGCGGTGTTCATATCAGGACCCTACGCCAACTCCAACGCTTCGCCGGCCGACTTGACCGTGACGAGCGACCCGTCGCTGTAGCGGCCTTCGAGCAGGGCGAGAGCCAACGGGTCGGCGATCTGACGCTGGATCAGCCGCTTGAGCGGCCGCGCCCCGTAGGCCTGGTCGTAGCCCCGCTCCGCCAGCCACTGGCGCGCCTCGTCGGTCACTTCGAGGCTCAGGCGGCGGGCGGCGAGGCGTGCTGTCAGGTCGCGCAGCTGTATCTCGGCCACTTGGGCCATGTCCTCTTCGGTCAGTGGCCGGAACCTGACTATCTCATCCACCCGGTTGAGGAACTCGTGCTTGAACGCTTCCCGGATGTCGCCCTGGTAGTTCGACGTCATGATCAGCACGACGTTGGTGAAGTTGACCGTGCGGCCCTGACCATCTGTCAGCCGCCCATCGTCGAGGACCTGCAGCAAGATGTTGAATACCTCCGGGTGCGCCTTTTCCATCTCGTCGAGCAGCACCACCGCGTAGGGGCGCCGGCGCACCGCCTCGGTGAGTTGGCCGCCCTCGTCGTATCCCACATAGCCGGGCGGAGCGCCGACGAGGCGGGCGACGGAGTGCTTCTCGGAGTACTCGGACATGTCGATTCGCACCATCGACTTGGGGTCATCGAAGAGGAAGTCGGCGAGGGTGCGGGCCAGCTCGGTCTTGCCGACGCCGGTCGGTCCGAGGAACAAGAAGCTGCCGATCGGCCGGTTGGGGTCCGACAGGCCGCTGCGGGAGCGGCGGATCGCGTTGGCGACCGCTGCAACCGCCTCGTCCTGGC
>JBPCRR010000118.1:0-2520 GCA_050996645.1 Acidimicrobiales bacterium
CTCGGTGGCTTCACGGCGAGCCTCCCCGAGCTCGCGACGAAGCGCGTCGAGCTCGGCTTCGAGCTCCATGACCCGCCGGACCCCCTCCAGATTGAGCCCGGCGGCGGTCAGGTCCTGGATTCGGCGCAGCAGGGCGATGTCGCCGTCGCTGTAGCGGCGGCTACCGCCGATGGTGCGCGCCGGGTCGAGCAGGCCCCTTCGCTCGTAGATCCGCAGCGTCTGGGGGTGGACCCCAGCCAGCTCGGCCGCCACCGAGATCACATACACCGCACGGTTGGTGCTGCGGTCAGACTGCATGAGCCCCCTTTCAACCACCCAGATGCGTTCGCATCGCATCGCCGGGGAGGACCCCGGCCAGAGCTTCCACGGCGTGGCGCTGCTCGTCGTTCAACCGCTGGGGGACCACGACCTCGGCCGTGACGAGGAGGTCTCCGGTCCCAGACGGGGTCGGGACGCCGTGGCCCCTGATCCGCAGGATCTTGCCTGACTTGGTGCCCGGGGGGATCTTGACGGTCACGTTTCCTGTGAGCGTTGGCACCTTGACCGAGGCTCCGAGCGCCGCCTCGGCGAAGCTGATGGGCACCGCGAGCGTGAGGTCCTTGCCGCGGCGGGCGAAGATCGGGTGACGGTCGGTGTGGACCACCACGTACAGGTCGCCGGGCGGGCCGCCGTTGCGACCGGCTCCGCCTCGCGCCTTGATGCGGATGCGCTGCCCGTCCTCGACCCCCGGGGGGATGCGGACCTTGACCTTGCGGGCCCGGTGCTCAGCCCCGGCGCCGTGGCAGGTGGGGCACGGCGTGTCGACCCGCAGCCCGGAGCCGCCACATGCGCCGCAGGGCTGGGAGAACGAAAACAGGCCCTGGTTGTCGGAAACCACCCCGCGGCCGTCGCAGACCCCGCAGACCACCGGCGCGGTCCCCGGCGCGGCGCCGCTGCCCCCGCAGGTGTGGCAGGCGACGTCGCTCGTGAGGTTGACGGTCGTGGTTATGCCGTTGACGGCGTCGAGGAACGACAGGTGCAGCGACGTCTCGAGGTCGTTGCCGCGCTGGGGTCCGATTCCGCCCGAGCGGCCACCTCTCGTCGCGCCGCCACCTCTGGCGCCCCGGCCGAAGATGTTGCCGAGCAGGTCACCCAGATCGTCCACCCGGAACCCGCCCGCGCCCCCGCGGCCCCCCCCACCAGCGAACGGGTTGCCGAGGGGACCCATGCGGCGGACCTCGTCGTACTCCTTTCGCTTGGCGGAGTCGCCGAGCACGTCGTAGGCGGCCGACACGTCCTTGAAGCGCTCCTCCGAGCCGGGGTTGGCGTCGGGGTGGTACTGCTTGGCGAGCTTGCGGTAGGTCTTGCCGATCTCCTTTTCGGTTGCGCCCTCCGGCACACCGAGGACCTTGTAGTAGTCCTTCTCGAACCACTCCCGCTGCGGAGCCATCGCAGCTCAGCCCCGCACTTTGACCATCGCCGGGCGCAGCACCCGGCCCCGCCAGCGGTAACCGGCGCGAAGCACCTCGCTCACCACCTGGCCGGCGCCGTCGCCGTCGCCGTCTCCCTCGCCGCCGGACGCCTCCGCGGGCTCGTGGGCAACGGCGTCATGCAGCGTCGGGTCGAAGGGCGCGCCTTGGGCGTCGATGCGCTCGAGGCCTTCCTTGCCCAGCGCCTCGCACAGCGCCTCCGACAGCTGCTTGACCTCCTCGCCTCCGGCGTGGGCCAGCGCCAGGTCGGCCGTGTCGAGCACCGGCAGCAGCTTGAGCACCAGCGCCTCTGCCGCCCGGTCGGTGTAGGCCGCCTGCTGTTTGGCCATCCGCTTCTTGTAGTTCTCGAAGTCCGCCTGCAGCCGGCGGAGCGCGTCGAGGTACTCGTCGCGCTCGCGCACGGCCTGGGCCGCCCCGTCGGCCTGGTCCTCTCGGGCCTGCTCCTCTCGAGGCTGTTCCTCCGGCAGTGGCGGCTCCTCGGGCAGCCGTCGCGTTTCGGGCGACGGGGCTCCGGTCGGCCAGGCCAGCTCCTCGGCCCGCGGGCTGTCACCATCCGCCTCCTCGGTCACGGGTGCCGGTATCGCCCCCGGCGCCGGCTCCTCCCCGCGGCCCGCAGAGCTCACTGCGCCTTCCCTTCGTCGACGACCTCGGCGTCGACCACCTCCTCGTCGTTGGGAGCGGCGCTGGAGCCGCCCTGCCCGGCGCCGCCAGCCGAGCCGCCGGCGCCGCCAGCCGAACCGTCGGTGGTCGCCGCTGCCTGCTCGTAGAGCTTCTTGCCGAGCTCCTGCACGTCGACGGCGAGCTTCTCGGTTGAGGACTTGATGGCTTCGACGTCGCTGCCGGCCAGGGCGGTCTTGACCTCCGCGAGATCTGCCTCCACCTTCTCCTTTTCATCACCTGAGAACGAAGCCGCCTGGTCCTTCAACATCTTCTCGGTCTGGTAGACGAGGCCGTCGGCCTGGTTGCGGGCGTCGGCCTCCTCCCGCCGGCGTCTGTCGTCGGCCGCATGGGCCTCGGCGTCGCGAACCACCCGGTCGATCTCGTCCTTGTT
>JBPCRR010000133.1:0-4392 GCA_050996645.1 Acidimicrobiales bacterium
AAGCAGAGTCCGGCCGGCGGCGGGGGGCACCAGGTCGCCGGCTAGACCGAGCGAGGCGCACAACTCGATCGCTTCGGGCGACCGGGTGATGAACGCGTCCGCTCCGCAGTCCACCCGATGCCCGCAGAACTCCGTGGTGAGGATCTTGCCACCGAGATGTTCTCGCTCGAAGACGGTGACCTCCCCGCGGTCCCGGGCGGCCCAGGCCGCCGCCAGGCCGGCCACGCCGCCGCCGACGACGGCCAGCTTCACGGCGGGGAGGCTTGGGCGGCCGTGGAGGTGTGCACCAGGTCCACCAGGCGTTCGAGCACGGAGGGGTCGGTGTCGGGCAGCACCCCGTGGCCGAGGTTGAAGATGTGGCCCGTCCGGCCCCCGGCGGCCTCGAGGACCTCCCGCGCGTGGCCGGCCACGACCGGCCAGGGGGCGAGGCAAACCACCGGGTCGAGGTTGCCCTGCAGCGCAACACCCGGCCCCACCGCGAAGCGCGCCTGGTCGAGTGGGACGCGCCAGTCGACGCCGACCACGTCGGCGCCGGCCTCGGCCATCAAGGCCAGCAGGGAACCCGAACCGACGCCGAAGTGGATCCGTGGCACGCCGAGGTCTGCGAGCCCGGCGAAGATCGATGCCGTGGCGGGAAGCACGGAACGCCGGTAGTCGGCTGGTGACAGCGCCCCGATCCAGCTGTCGAAGAGCTGGACGGCATGGGCGCCGGCGGCCACCTGGGCGCGCAGCGAGGCCAAGGCGAGGTCGCCCAGGCGTGAGAGCAGGTCGGACCACAGCGCCGGCTCCGAGTACATCAGTCGCTTGGTCGCCGCGTGGTCGCGCGAGGGGCGGCCCTCGATCAGGTAGCTCGCCACCGTAAACGGCGCCCCGGCGAAGCCGATCAGGGGCACCCTCAGCTCGCGGCGCAGGATCCTTATCGTCTCCTGCACCCACGGGGCGTCGGCCTCGGGCTCGAATGGCCCCAGGCGCGCCAGGTCGGCGGCGCTGCGAAACGGCTGCGGCACGACCGGTCCGACGCCGGGCTCGACCTCCACGCCGAATCCCGCGGCGGCGACGGGGACCACGATGTCTGAGTACAAGATGGCGGCGTCCACGCCGTACCGCCGCACGGGCTGCAGCGTGATCTCGGCGGCGAGGTCGGGTTGGCGGACCGTCTCGAGGCTGCTGCCCGGCCGGCGAAGGGCGCGGTACTCGGGCAACGAGCGTCCGGCTTGGCGCATGAACCACACGGGCGTGTGGGCCACAGGCAGGCCCCGGCAGGCCCTGAGGAAGGCGGCTTCGCTCAGGGCTTCGAGGACCCGGTCAGCTGCCGCCAGATTCCTGCAGCCACCTTCCAGGGCAGCACCACCAGCGCGTAGGCCACCACAGCGCCCAGGCGCAGCGGTACTGGCGGGGACCGCAGCGCCACGCCCGGTTCCCCGCTGAGCGAAAGGGTCAACGCCGCCGGGTCCAGGTCGCCGGTCACCACGAACAGGTCCTTGACGATCCCGTCCTCGGCCCCGCAGCGGCAAGCCTCCACCTCGCAACCCTGCTTGACCAGCGCGTCAGCCACGGCGTGCAACAGGCCGGGACCATCGGGGCCCTGGATGTGCACGACAGCGCGACCTGACCCCTGCGGCTGGGCGTCCACGGTCACCGGGCCGCGCCGGCCCCAAGCCAAGGGGATGGTGAGCTCGTGCAGGTCCCGCAGCTGGGCCCCGATGCGCTCCCAGTCCTCGTTCGCGAGCTCCTCGAGCCTCGGTGAGGACACGGTCAGGCGCAGTACGGCCACCCGGCTCTCGGGCAGCACCGTGCCCGCTGCATGGGTGATCTCCAGCCCCTCGTTGGTGAGTATCCCAGCGGTGCGCGCCAGGAAGCCCGGCCGGTCACGCGACGCCAGGGTGACGCGCCACACACCCGCTTCGTCGGTCGGCTTGACCCCGGCGCGCACCTCGTCTGACCGGAGCGCCGGATGGCAAAGGACCAGCTCCTCGGCCACCTCGGCGTCGGGGACGCCGAGCAGCCAAAGGCTATTGGTGTCGCTCAGAAACTCCTCGACGAGGCTTGGGGGAAGGCTCGTGGCGCGCAGCAAGCGGCGTACCGCAGCGAGGGAGGCCACGACAGAGGCTACCGCAGGGCCTGCGGGCGGCCCGATGGCTTGCGCCGCCGGGCGCGAGCAGCCATTGTTGACAGTTCCCTTATGGCACACCCGGACCTCCCGGCTGAGCAGGCCCACGTCGATCATGCCTACGAGCGCCTCGGCGCAATGCGCGCCGGCGCCGCCGAGATGCTCCAGAGCGCGTTTGGCGAGCGGGGGACGACGTTCCAGTCCTTCACCGAGCGCGACATCAGGGTCCGCAACAGCCTCAGCCGCCTGGAACAGCTGCAGATCGGCCGTGAGGCGCTGGTCTTTGGCCGCAGCGACCAGGGCAATGGGAGCGCCGACGCCTCCGGTCCTCCCGGGACGACGCTCGACACGACCGAGTCGTTCCACATAGGGCGCCTCGCCATCTCCGATGTGGACCAGGAGCCCCTGGTGGTCGACTGGCGTGCGCCGATCGCGGAGCCGTTCTACAGGGCGACGGGCGCCCACCCGATGGGGCTCAACAGGCGCCGGCACTTCCTCACCGACGGGCCGCGGGTCATGGACCTCGAGGACGAGCTCTTCGAGGCCAACGGCGCCGGCGAGGGGGTGGGCCTCGGGTTGTCGGGCTCCCAGGTGCTCCTGGCTGCCCTGGAGCGCTCGCGCACCGGCCGCATGCGCGACATCGTGGCCACGGTCCAGCGCGAGCAGGACGAGATCATCCGCGGCCCCCTCGGAGGGCTGCTCGTGGTCCAAGGTGGGCCCGGGACCGGCAAGACAGCAGTGGCCCTGCATCGCGCCGCTTACCTGCTCTACACCCACCGCTTCCCGCTCGAACGCCAACGGGTCCTCGTTGTCGGTCCCAGCCCTGTCTTCCTGCGCTACATCGAGCACGTGCTGCCGTCGCTCGGTGAAAGTGGGGTGGAGCTGTCCACCATCTCCGGCCTTTTCCCCGACGTCGTCGCCAGCGCAGACGAGGACGTGGGCACCGCTCGTCTCAAGGGGGACCCCCGCATGGCCCGGCTGCTCGCCAACGCGGTCGCCAACCGCCAGCGCCCGCTTCGGCGGCCGGTCTCGATCCCTTACGGGCCGACCTTCCTGCGGCTCTCCGAGGGCATGTCGGCCCAGATCGTGGCCGCCGCCAAGCGCAGGCCCGGCACCCACAATGCCCGGCGCCGGTTCGTCGAGACCCTGCTCTGGCGCCACCTCCAATGCGAGGTCGAGCGCCGGGTCCCCCCGACTGGCGGTCACGGCGACGAGGAGGCGCGCCCCCCCACCCCGACCGAGATCGGCAAGACCCTGCGGCGGGTGCCCGAGGTAGCCGAAGCCCTCGACCGGATGTGGCCCACGTTGACCCCCGAGCAGCTCCTCCACGACCTCTTCGGCGCCGGGCCCCTGATCGACCTCGCTGCCCGTGAGCTGCTGAGCGAAGCGGAGCGTCATCGCCTCCACCGGCCCCGAAGCGTCAACCTGGAGGAGGTCGCCTGGACCCGTGCGGACATCGCCCTGCTCGACGAGGCCCGCGCGCTGCTCGGCCCCCGCCGGCGCAAGGTCAACGCCGCGTCGAGCGGCCAACTCAACGGGTCTGAGGATCCCGACGACATCGCCTCCTACGGCCACATCGTGGTCGACGAGGCGCAGGACCTTTCCCCGATGGAGCTGCGGATGCTCGCCCGCCGGTCGCTGTCGGGCTCGATGACAGTCGTCGGCGACATCGCTCAAGCCACGGGCAGCTGGGCGCCGGCGAAGTGGGACCAGGTAGTCGCGCACCTTCCGGCGTCTCGGGGCTGGAAGCTCGCCGAGCTGACGGTCAACTACCGCACTCCGAGCGAGATCATGGAGCTGGCCGGCCGGGTCCTCGAGGTGGCCACGCCGGGTGCGCGGGTGCCCGAAGCCGTGCGGAGCACCGGCGAGGCGCCGGGGCTCGTGACGGTTGGTGCGCCAGCCAGCCCAGGTGACGCCAGCCCGGGCGAGGGCGCTTTGGGCGACACGGTGGCGGCCCTGGCCGCCCGCGAGCTGGCTTGGGCGTCGGATGCTGGCGGGGCGGCGCCGTCCCAGGCGGAAGGCACCGTCGCGGTGATCGTGCCGCCGAGCCTTCGTGAGCGCGTCGCCGAGGCGCTGCAGCGCGGCGGCCTCGTGTTCGGGACCGTGGGCCAGCGCGCGCTCGAGTCGTCGTTGTCGTTGTTCGTGGTCGAGGAGGCCAAGGGCCTGGAGTTCGATTCGGTCGTCGTGGTCGAGCCAGCCCGGCTCGCGAGCGAGAGCATCCGGGGGATGCGGGCGTTGTACGTGGCCATGACCCGGGCCCCCCAGCGACTCACGATCGTGCA
>JBPCRR010000147.1:0-2745 GCA_050996645.1 Acidimicrobiales bacterium
AGCTTCTACATGACCTACGGCGGCACCAGCTGGGGCTGGCTGAGCATCCCTGAGAACTACACCTCCTATGACTACGGGGCGGGCATCCGGGAGACCCGACAACTCGACCCCAAGTACTACGAGGACAAGCTGATCGGCTACTTCACTCACGCGGTGGCGCCGCTGACCAAGACCGAGCCGATCAACGCCCAGCCGCCCGACAACGCGGCGATCGTCGACACGGCGCGGATCAACCCCGACAAGGGGACGCAGTTCCACGTCCTGCGCCACGCCGATTCCACGTCGACCTCGGTCGAGCGCACCCACATCGCGCTCGACTTCAACGCCAAGCCGCTCCCGGCGATCACCTACACCTACGACGACACGGATCCCGCGCTGAGCTACAGCGGCACCTGGTCTCACGTCGCCAACCAGAGCTACACCGGCGGGGACTACAAGAACACCGAGTCGTTCTCGAACACGGCAAGTGATTCGATGAGCGTCACCTTCACCGGCACGACGGTGCGCTGGATCGGATCGCAGACCAACAACCACGGCTACGCGGACGTGTACATCGATGGGGTCAAGCAGGCGACGGTCGACTGCTCGGGCAGCGCCAGCCAGGCGGTCCTGTTCTCCAAGTCCGGCCTGAGCAGCGGGACCCATACCCTGAAGATCGTCGTGGACGGCACCCACAGCAGCGCCTCCACCGACAACTACGTCTCCATCGACGCCATCGACGTCCCGACCGCGACGCAGTCCACGCCCACCTATCCGGTGGTGCCCCAGCAGCCCGGAACGGCGATCACGCTAGACGGGCGCGACTCACACATCATCGTGGCCAACTACCGGCTGGGCGGTTCCCAGCTGCAGTACTCCACCTCTGAGATCATGACCCAGGCGACGATCGGCGAGCGCGACGTCGCCGTGCTCTACGGTGACCCCGGAAGCGACGGCGAGACGGTGCTGCGCTATACGTCCAAGCCCGAAGTGGACGCCACCGGCGGCGCGGTCACGAGCACGTGGGACACCCAGCGCAGGGACCTGCGCCTGGACTACCAGCACGCCGGACTGATCCGCGTCACCATCACCCGCTCCGGGCGGCGGCCGCTCCTGCTGTTGATCGCTGACAAGCCGACCGCGGAAACCTTCTGGCGCCAGGACACCGCCGCGGGTCCGGTGCTGGTGCGCGGCACGCACCTGCTGAGAACCGCCGTGAGCGGTGCCGACGGACGGCGACTGGCGCTCACGGGAGACAACGGCAGCGACCCCAGCCTGGAGGTGTTCAGCTCCGCAAGCCGGGCGACCTGGAACGGCCAGCCGGTACAGACGACGAGCACCCCGAGCGGCAGCCTGGTCGGCTCCATCCCGGTCGCGGCGACCGTTCGGCTCCCCGCCCTCACCCACTGGCGGCATCGGGACGAGTCTCCTGAGGCCGCGCCGGGGTTTGACGACTCGGGCTGGCAGGTGGCCGACAAGACCACCACCAACAGCGTCACCCCAGTGCAGTCACTTCCGGTCCTGTACGCCGATGACTACGGCTTCCACACGGGAAATGTCTGGTATCGGGGACACTTCCGGGCCACCGGCAAGGAGACCGGCGTCCATCTCGTCTCGGACTCCGGCGGCGGCGCCCAGGCGTTCTCGGCCTGGATCAACGGCGCCTTCCTGGGCAGCTCGACCACGGGCAGCGCCGACTTCACCTTCCCGTCCGGCTCACTGCACCAGAACGGCGACAACGTCATCTCGGTGCTCACGGTCAACATGGGCCATGACGAGGACTACAACGCCACCAATGCCAACAAGACCGCGCGCGGCCTGACCACGGCCGGGCTCATCGGGGCGCCGAGCACGCCGGTCACCTGGCGCATCCAGGGGAACCTGGGCGGGGAGAACATTCAGGATCCGGTGCGTGGACCGCTGGCCTACGGTGGTCTGTTCGGTGAGCGCCAGAGATGGGATCTGCCGGGTTATCCCGACCGCAGATGGACTCCCGTGACGCTGCCCACCTCTGACACCCGGGCGGGTGTCTCGTGGTATCGCACCAACGTGCGGTTGAACCTGCCCGCCGGTCAGGACACGTCGGTCGGCGTCACGTTCTCCGACAACCCCGGCCGGCGTTACCGCGCCCTGCTGTACGTCAACGGCTGGCAACTCGGCGACTACGTCAACTACCTCGGCCCCGAACACAGCTTCCCGATTCCCAACGGGATCCTGAGGGCTCACGGCCCCAACACAATCGCCATCGCGGTGTGGAACCTTGACTCCAGCACCGGCGGTCTGGGGCAGGTATCCCTGACCAACTACGGCAGCTATCGCTCCTCGCTGCACGTGCGCCCGGTCTACAGCCCGGGCTATCAGGCGATGCGTGGCGCCGTGCCTGGGGTTCGCCGCGGCTAGGCGCCGCCTGGCCACCATCTCCTGAGGGGTGCCATGGCGCCCGGCAACCTAAGGCGGCTTGGCTGAGGCAGAATGGCGGACATGAGCGAAGACGGGATGCGAATGAGGGAAGACGGGATGCGAGCCGCGGCCCAGAAGATGCACGAAGCCGGAGCCCACGAGGAGGCGATCCGGGCGTTCGAGAGCGCCTACTCGCGCCTTCGCTCCGGGGACGAGGCGATGCTTCCCAGCTCCGAGCTCGAGCCGGCCGGCGACATTCCCGTGCTGGACGAGCTCCCCGACGCAGACGCTTCGGACGCGCTGGCCGCGGTGGCGGTGATCAAGCTCAACGGAGGCCTCGCGACCTCGATGGGGCTGCAGCAGCCC
>JBPCRR010000154.1:0-2913 GCA_050996645.1 Acidimicrobiales bacterium
TCCCTCGCCCAGCGCGCCATGCGGTCGTGGCTGCGCGCCGGCTCCAGCCCCGAACACCACCCGCCCCCTGGCGCCGAGGTGGCCCGGGTGCTCGAGGTCGCGGCCGGCGACCGGGTGGGCTGCGAAGTCGCCGGCGGCCGGCGGGTGAGGCGGTCAGGGGGGCGGCTCACCATCGTCGAGCAGTAGCGTCGCCAGCCGATGGGCACGTGGGCAGACCCGGCGCTCGGCCGCATCGTGGTGGCCGAGGCCGACCTCGAGCGACGGGTGGCCGAGCTGGGCGCCCAGATCACCTCCGACTACCAGGGTCGTCCACCTCTGCTGGTCGGGGTGCTCAAGGGCGCCTGCGTGTTCATGGCGGACCTCGCACGCGCGATCGACCTGCCCGTCGAGTTCGACTGCATGGCGGTGTCCTCCTACGGCAGCGCGACGCGCACGAGTGGGGTCGTGCGCATACTGAAGGACCTCGATCTCGACCTGACCGGTCGCCACGTGCTGATAGTCGAGGACATTGTGGACTCGGGGCTGACGCTTTCGTACTTGCGCCGCAACCTGGCGGCGCGTGGGCCGGCATCGCTCCAGGTGTGTGCACTGCTCGTAAAGGATGGGCTGCAGTCCGTGGACCTGGACCTCGCGTACGAGGGGTTTCGGATCCCCCCCGATTTCGTCGTCGGCTACGGGCTCGACGTGGCCGAGCGTTACCGCAACCTTCGCTACGTCTGCGTCTACGTGGGTTAGCTGCGCCGGCGATCCGGCCCCGTCGCACTACCCTGGGGCCCGAATGAGAAAGATCATCCGCAGCCCCCTTGTGTACGCGCTGTTCGCAGTACTGGTGCTCTTGGTCGTCTTCAACGTTCTGCGTGGCGGGCCCTCGCGAACGTCCATCAGCCTGGGCCAGTACCAACAGGACTTGGCCGTGCCCGGCAAGGTGACCTCCGCGGTGATCCACGACGGATCGGGCGACGTCACCGGCAAGCTCAAGGACGGCACCGCCTACGTGGTTCAGTACCCGGACCGCTACGCGCCCGACCTGACCACCAAGGTGCTGGCGGCCGTGCCCGGAGCCAAGGTCGCCCACTCCCACTCGAACCCCTGGCTGTCCGCCCTCGGCAGCTATGGGCCGATCCTGTTGATCTTCGGGGTGTTCCTGTTCCTGATGAACTCCATGCAGGGCGGTGGCTCACGGGTCATGTAGTTCGGCAAGGCCAAGGCAAGGACGGGCCTCAAGGACCAGCCGAAGGTCACCTTCGCCGACGTCGCCGGCACCGATGAGGCCGTGGCCGAGCTGCAGGAGATCAAGGAGTTCCTGGAGGCGCCGGGGCGCTTTCACGCCCTCGGCGCAAAGATCCCGCGCGGGGTTCTGCTGTTCGGGCCCCCGGGCACCGGCAAGACGCTCTTGGCGCGGGCGGTAGCTGGCGAGGCCGGCGTGCCTTTCTTTTCGATCTCGGGCTCGGACTTCGTAGAGATGTTCGTCGGGGTCGGGGCCAGCCGTGTGAGGGACCTCTTCGAACAGGCGAAGGCCAACTCGCCGGCGATCGTGTTCATGGACGAGATCGACGCGGTCGGCCGCCATCGCGGAGCGGGCATGGGCGGCGGACACGACGAGCGGGAGCAGACGCTCAACCAGCTTCTGGTCGAGATGGACGGCTTCGACGCGCGCGGCGGCGTCATCCTGATCGCAGCGACAAACCGCCCTGACATCTTGGACCCGGCGCTGCTGCGGCCAGGGCGCTTCGACCGCCAGATAGTGGTCGATCGCCCCGACGTCGTCGGACGACGCAAGATCCTCGACGTCCACGCACAGGGCAAGCCGCTCGGCCCCGCCGTCGACCTCGACGTGCTCGCCAAGCGCACTCCCGGCTTCACGGGGGCCGATCTCGCCAACCTGCTCAGTGAGGCGGCCATCCTCACCGCGAGGCGGAACCTGAAAAACATCGGCATGCGCGAGTGCGAAGAAGCCATAGACAGGGTCCTCGCCGGTCCCGAGCGAAAGACCCTCGTCATGAGCGAGCACGACAAGCTCGTCACCGCATACCACGAAGCGGGACATGTGATAGTCGGCCACGTGCTCACCCACGCCGACGCCATCCACAAGGTCTCGATAGTCGCCCGCAGCCGCAGCTTGGGGCTCACGTTCACCCTGCCGGAGGACAAGTTCAACCACTCGCGCAGCGAGCTTCGCGACGCGATGGCCATGTGCATGGGCGGCCGCAGCGCCGAGGAGCTCGTGTTCGACGAGCCGACCACCGGCGCCGAGAACGACATCGAGAAGGCGACCCGCGTCGCCAGGTCGATGGTGACCGAGTACGGCATGAGCGAACGTCTCGGGCCCCAGCAGCTGGGTCAGGGGAGCGGGGAGGTCTTCCTCGGACGGGACTTCGGGCACCAGGCCAACTACTCCGAGGACGTCGCCGGCGCCATCGACGCCGAGGTGCGGGAGCTGATCGAGCAGGCCCACGCCCGCGCGAGGGACATCCTCGCGGCCCACCGCGGGGTGCTCGACGCGCTCGCGCGCGAGCTGGTGGAAAAAGAGACCCTCGAGACCCCTGACCTGATGGCCATCATCGGACACCTCGACCCGTGGCCCGTGATCGGCGACGGGAACGGTCGTCGACCGCCTTCGCGCGCCGCGCCGGTGACGGTTCCTGTCCCGAGCGCCGGATTGGCGCGCCCCGGCGTGGCCCAGCCGGCCGGAACGCGCCGCAGCCGCCCGCTTCGTGCCCGGTCCGATGCGGGGAAGACAGCTGGGAAGGCGCCCGCGGCGGCGCCGTCACCGGCACTGGCGCGCTCCAACGGGGCGCTCCCGCGGTCAGAGCCCCCTGCTAGGCGCAACGCCGCTCGGCGCGACCCTGGGCCAGAGAAAACGGCCGGCGCCAAGAGGCCCGTGCCGGCGCCGGCGCCGGCGAAGCCGAAGGC
>JBPCRR010000203.1:0-6319 GCA_050996645.1 Acidimicrobiales bacterium
GTGATCGCCGGCTTCGGGGAAGCGGCCGGGTTGGCCTCGAGCTCGGGCTGTGACGGGGTCGAGGTCAATGCAGGCCAGCACAGCCTTGTCCGCCAGTTCCTGTCGGGGTTGACCAACCACCGGGGCGACGACTGGGGAGCCGACAAGCTCCGCTTCGCAAGCGAGGTGCTGGCGGCGGTCCGAGCCGCCGCCGGCGACGCGGCGGTGGTCGGGTTGCGGCTGTCGTGCGACGAGCTGGCGCCGTGGGCGGGCATCACGCCCGACGCCGCCGCCGAGATTGCGGTGGCGCTGTGCGAGTCCATCGATTACCTGACGGTCGTGCGCGGCTCGATCTACAGCGTCTCGGCGACCCGTCCCGACACCCACGTCGAGCCCGGCTTCAACCGGGACCTCTGCCGCCAGATCCGCTCCGCCCTGCCCGCCGGCGTCGCCGTGGTGATGCAAGGCTCGATGGTCGACGTGGACATGGCGGAGGCTGCGATCGCCGACGGCACGGCCGACGCGATCGAGATGACCCGGGCTCAGATAGCCGACCCCGACCTGGCGGCGAAGGTTGCCGCCGGCGACGCGAACCGGGTCCGGCCCTGCATCCTCTGCAACCAGACCTGCCAGGTCCGCGACAACCGCAACCCGCTGGTCTCCTGCGTCGTCGAGCCCTCCGCCGGCCACGAGAGCGAGGACCAGCCGGTGCCGTTGAGCCGGGAGCTTGGCGGCGCATCGCTTCACCTGCTCGTCGTCGGCGCCGGTACCGCAGGCCTCGAGTGCGCTCGGGTGGCCGCCCTGGCCGGGTTCCGCGTCACGGTCGTCGAACGCCGGCGCAGCACCGGCGGCATGATCCGCATCGCTGCCGGCGCGTCCGGCCGGTACCGCCTGTCCCTGATCGCCGCCTGGTTGCTCCAGGAGTGCGAGCAGCTAGGGGTGGGCATCGAGCTCGGCGTCGACGCCGGCATCGATCGAATCGAGGCCCACAACGAACCGGTGGTCATCTGCACAGGTGCCCGACCGGGCGAGCGCGCTTACCCGGTGCGGCCGGGGGCCACGGTCCTCAATCCAGAAGAGGTTCTCTCGAACGCCGCCATCGTGCCGGAAGGACCGGTCGCGGTGTGGGACCCGATTGGAGGGCCCGTCGCAGTCTCGGTAGCCGAGACCCTCCGCGCGAGCGGCCGCGACGTCACCCTCATCAGCCCGGACGTGGTCGTGGGCACCCAGCTGTCGCGCTCGGGGGACCTGGCGCCCGCAAACGTTCGCCTGCAGAGCTCGGACGTCGAGCTCGTTCGCCGGGCGAGGATCGACGAGGTGACGTCGGGCGAGGTGCGGGTCTCCGACATTTTCTCGGCCGAGACGCGCGCCCTTGACGCCTCTGCGCTGGTCGACTGCGGGGCCCGCCTCCCAGAGGACCGGCTCTGGAGAACGTCCGGCGAGCACCTTCCGCGGGCGGGAGACGCGGTTGCGCCGAGAACCGTTTACGAGGCGATTCTCGAGGGACGGCGGGCCGCGCAACAACTCGCTCGCATGGCCCCCGCAGCGCGATGAGCCGCTACCGCTACCTCTTTTCACCGCTCCGGATCGGGCCCGTCGTGGTGCGAAACCGGATCGTGTTCTCGGCGCACCTCACCAACTACGCCACAGAAGACGGGCTCCCGAGTGAGCAGCACGCCGCCTACTACGCGGCCCGCGCCCGCGGAGGAACCGGCCTCATAATCACCGAGGAGCACTCCACCCACCCGACCGACTGGCCCTACGAGAAGCTCATCCACGGCTTCCACCACGAGGTGGTCCCCGGTTACCGGCGGATCACCGACGCTGTGCACCGCCATGGCTCGGTGATCTTCGCCCAGATCAACCACAACGGGTCGCAGGCTTCGAGCATGTACAGCCGGCTGCCCGTGTGGGGCCCCTCGCCGGTCCCCGACCCGCTGTTTCGGGAGGTGCCCAAGGAGGTCGAGGCCCACGAGATCGCCGAGGTCATAGAGGGCTACGCCACAGTCGCCGGACACTGTGCGGCCGGCGGCTTCGACGGGATCGAGCTGCAGTGCTCGCACAGCTCCATAGTGCGCTGCTTCCTGTCGCCGGTCACCAACCACCGCGGCGACGGCTACGGCGGCACCCTCGCCGGACGGTCCCGCCTCCTGCTCGAGATCGTGGCCGCCGTGCGCCGCGCCATCGGTCCGGGCCTGGCGCTCGGCGTGAGGCTGTGCGGCGACGAGCTGATCGACGGGGGCACGACCATCGACGACGCGGTCGAGGTCGCCCGCCTCGTCGAGGCTCAGGGCCTGTGCGACTACGTCAACACCTCGATCGGGGTCGCGACCGCGAGCCTGTTCATGATCGAGGCTTCGATGCAGGTGCCGCCGGGGTACGCGCTGTTCATACCCTCGGCCATCCGCAAGGCAGTCGACCTGCCGGTCGTCGGCGTGGGCCGGTTCAAGGACCCGTTGCAGGCGGAGCGGGCGCTCGAGGAGGGGCATTGCGACCTCGTCGGGGTCGTGCGGGGCCAGATCGCGGATGCGGACTTCGCCGCCAAGGCCCGGTCCGGCCGCAGCGAAGACATCCGCCTCTGCCTCTCGTGCAACCAGGAGTGCGTCGGGCGCATGGGGCTCAACCGCTGGCTCGGCTGCATCGAGAACCCGTTGACCGGCCGGGAGTCTGTGGCTGCCAACGTCGGCCGGTCGCTGCGGCCTCCTCCGGCCCCCCGACGGGTCCTCGTCGTCGGCGCGGGGCCGGGCGGGTTGCAGGCGGCGATCCGGGCCTCGGCCGGCGGCCACCGCGTGACCGTGCTCGAGCGAAGTGGGCATCCCGGGGGGCAGCTCCGTCTGGCCGCGTCGGTGCCGTCGCGCGCGGAGCTCGGCGATCTCGTCCGAAACCAAGTGCACGAGTGCGCCCAAGCCGGCGTCGACATCCGTTACGGGGTGGATGCCACCGTCGAGACGGTGCTCGCCGAGCACCCTGACGTCGTGGTCTTGGCCACCGGGGCGCTCCCCTCGGTTCCGTACTGGGTACCAACGGGCACTCCTCAGGTGGCCGACGTGGCAGAGGTCCTCGCCGGTTCCGCGGCGCCGAGCGGGCGGGTGCTGGTGATCGACGAGCTCGGGTTCCACCAGGCGACCTCGGTGGCCGAGCTGCTCGCCGACCGGGGCGCGCAAGTCACGGTCGCCACCAACGGGATGGTCGTCGGCCAGGACCTCGGGATCACTTTGGACCTCGAGCACTGGAACTACCGCGCCGCGGCCAAGGGCATCGTGCAGCTGACCGATCTGGTGCCGATGTCGATGTCGGCCGACGCCTCGGGCCAGATCGTGACGCTGCTGCACCACCCCACCGGCACGAACGTCGAGCACAGCTGCGACTGGGTGGTCCTGGCGATCCCCCCATCGCCGGCGGAGGAGCTGTACTTCGAGCTGGTCGGGACGCCGGGCTTGGAAGTCCATCGAGTCGGGGACTGCGTCGCACCCCGGCGCGCGCACGCCGCGGTCATCGAGGGTGAACGTGTCGGCGCTGCGCTATGACTGCCCGTGAGGCGCGCATGATCGCCTTGGTCGTCGTCCGCGACGGGTTTCTCCCCGCCGGCGGCGCAGAGGCGGTCGCCGAAGCCGGGGGCACCGCCATCCTGGTCGGCGACCATACAGCGGAGGCCGCCGAGGCGTTGTCGGGTGAAGGAGCAGTGGGTCTAGCCGAGTGGGGGGACTTCGCCCCGGGCCGGTGGGCCGCCGCGCTGGTCGATTTGGTCTCAGCTGCTGACGTGGTGGTGATGCCCGCCTCGGCCGACGGCCGCGACCTCGCCCCCCGACTGGCCCACGCGCTCGGCCGCCCGCTCTTCGCCGGGGCGGTCAGCGTCGGCGGGCGGGAGATCGTGTTGGTCCGCCATGGATCCCGCGTGGCCGAGACCCACTTGCTGGAGAGCCCCGCGGTGGCGACGTTGTTGCCGGGGGTCCGGGGCGTCGAGGCCAGCGAGGCGGGACCGCGCCTCGAGCGGCTGCCGCAACTGGGTGACCTCGGCGCCGGCGTTGCCGACGCCGAGGTGCTCGAGGTCCTCGCCGCGGACCCGGCCACCATGGACCTTGCCGAAGCCACCAAGGTGGTGGCCGGCGGCGCTGGGCTCGGCCATCCCGACAACTTTGGGTTGCTCGATCAGGTCGCTGCGCTTCTCGGAGCCACACCTGGGGCCACCCGGGTGGTCGCCGACGCGGGCTGGGTCCCTTCACACCGCTACATCGGCACTACCGGGGTGAGCATCGACCCGGAGCTGTACGTGGCGCTCGGCATATCGGGCGCTGTCCAGCACGTGACGGGCATCGGCCACCCGGACCACGTCATCGCGGTCAACACCGACGCTTCGGCTCCGATGATGGCCATGGCCGACCTCGCCGTCGTGGCCGACGCGCCGGCCGTGGTCGACGAACTGGCCCGCCGGCTGGGGGCTGGGCCACCATCGGCAGGACCATGACCACCTCCTTCGACGCGATAGTCGTGGGCGCCGGTCCCGCAGGATCCGCAGCTGCCTTGGTGGTCGCACGTTCGGGGCGGCGCGTGGCGTTGCTGGAAAGAGGTCCATTCCCCGGCTCGAAGAACATGTACGGCGGCGTGGTGTACGGGCGGGTCCTCGACGACCTGGTGCCTCGCTGGTGGGAGGAGATCCCGGTGCAGCGCTGGGTCACCCGGAGAGCGACCATGGTCCTCACCGAATCCCAGAGCCTCTCCATCGACTACCGCAGCGCGGGCTGGGGGGCGCCTCCTTACAACGGGTGCACCACGTTGCGGCCCGACTTCGATTCCTGGCTCGCGGGCAAGGCCACCCAGGCCGGAGCCGAGCTGATCGCCTCCACCGTGGTCACCGGGCTGCGCCGTGACGGCGATGGTCGCGTGACCGGCGTAGAGGTCGATCGGCCAGACGGGGCCATCGACGCAGAGGTCGTGATCGCCTGTGACGGGGTCAACTCCTTCCTGGCGAAGGAGGCCGGGCTGTACCCGCACTTCGACTCCAGCCACTTCACCCTCGGCGCCAAGGAGGTCCTGGGCCTCCCCCGCGACGAGATCGACAGGAGGTTCGGTCTCCGCGGTGATGAGGGGGCGGACTTCGAGATAGTCGGGGCGACGGGTTCGGTGCCGGGAGGCGGTTTCTTGTACACCAACGCGGAGTCTGTGGCGGTGGGCGTCGTCCTGCACCTGCCAGCGCTGGCCTCCTCCGGCCGCCGACCCGAGGAGCTCCTCGCCGACCTGAAGGCCCATCCGGCAATCGCCCCGCTGGTGCAAGGCGGCGAGCTTCAGGAGTACTCCGCTCACCTCATACCCGAGGGCGGCTACTCCGCGATGCCTCGGCTGTGCACCGACGGCATGATGGTCGCCGGCGACGCCGCGGGGCTGTGCCTGGCGGCGGGGATATGGCTCGAGGGGGTCAACTTCGCCATCGCGTCCGGAGCCGCCGCCGGGGAGACCGCGCTCGACGCCTTGGCGACGGGGAACACCACCGCCCGCTCTCTGGCCGCGTACCGCCGGCGCCTCGAGGCCAGCTTCGTGCTGGCCGATCACAAGAAGCTGCGCCGGGCCCCCGGCTTCGTCCTGTCCCCGCGGGTCCAACAGACCTACCCTCAGGTCGTGTGCGACATCGCCGAGCGGCTGTTCACCGTCGACAACCCGCGCCCAAAGGTGGGGGGTATTCGATCGGCCCTCGGAGCCGCCAAGGACCGCGGCCTGAAAGCCCGCCACGTCGCGCGCGACGCCTGGACAGCGCTGCGGACCTTCGGATGAGCGCTCCCAGATGAGCGCTGCCAGCACAGCGTGGGGGCCGGCGCCGCAGGCGCAGCTGCCCGATGTCTCCTTCGAGGACCGCATGGAGACCGTCGAGTTCCGTGTGTCGCCCAAGGCGCACATCGTCGTCGACGGGGACTCGTGTCGCGGATGCTCCACGAAGGCTTGCGTCACCGCGTGCCCCGCCAACCTCTTCGTCCCCACCTCCGGCGGCGGGATCCTGTTCAACTACGAGCAGTGCTTCGAATGCGGCACTTGCTACATGGTCTGCGACACCGAAGGCGCGATCCACTGGTCGTACCCGGAGGGCGGCCACGGAGTGGTGTTCCGACGTTCGTGACCCGGTTCGGCGGCTCATGACGGAGTTCATCGGCGCCTGCATCAAGTGGGTCGACGAGAGGCCCGAGGTCGATCCTCTCACCGCCGAGGTTCGCACCGACCCCCGGACCTCAGGTCTCGGCGCAGCCGACCGGGCCGCCCTCGAGTACGCGCTCCGACTGAGCGAGTCCTGGAGCTGGCCGGTCGTGGCCCTGACCGCTGGCCCGCCAGGCAGCGAGGCGGTCCTGCGCGACGC
>JBPCRR010000268.1:0-6574 GCA_050996645.1 Acidimicrobiales bacterium
GTGCAACGCACCATGTGGAGGAGGGGGCGCCTGGTCCCCTCCCCTGCACGGTCCGTGGAGAAGGCGGGGAGGACCCGGAGGGGGGGGGATTCCCCCCAAGGCCCTTCAGTAGGTTGCGCGTCGAACAATGAGCGCCGGTAGGGTCCGCAGCAGGAGTTGAAGATCCATGCCGATCGTATGGCTGGTCAGGTAGGCCAGATCGACGTCCAGCATGTCCCCGTAGCCAGCGGTGTTGGAGTCCCGGACCCGCCATAGCGCCGTTACATCGTCCAGGGCGCCGGGACCCTGCTCGAGGAGCGGGCGCAGATGCACCCCCAGGACTTGCCACAGCCCGGTGATGCCAGGGGCCACGACGTGGCGCAGGTGTGCATCTGGGGTGAACTCCTGGGGAGAGACCGGAAGAGGGCGCGGCCCCACCAAGCTCATGTTGCCCTTGAGGACGTTGATCAGCTGGGGGAGCTCATCGATCGAGTACTTCCTTATCACCGCGCCCACTCGGGTGACCCTTGGATCGCCGGCGACTGGAGGCCCGTCCCCCGTGTCGTTCGCGCCGGGGACCATGGAGCGCAACTTGTAGATCGTGAAGCACCTTCCACCTTGGCCGACCCTGCTCTGCCCGAAGATCACCGGCCGGCCACTGGTCAGGCGGACGAGAGCCGCGGCAGCGCCAATGATCGGGCTGAGCAGGACCAGCAACAGCGCCGAGGCGAAGATGTCCATGACCCGCTTGGCGACCGCGGATCCTTGAGACGGCACCAGCCTCAGGGGGAACACGCCTAGATCCCCGATCCTGACCCTCATGTGCGGCGAGGCGAGCCCACTCAGCGGAAGCACGAGGCTGAGGTCCACCCGCCCCTTGCCTACACGGATCGCGCGATGCAGTACGGAGTCGTCGGCGCCGTCGGTCGCCAGGAGGACGTGTCGTATGGACAGGTCTTCGAGCAGTAAGGACAGGGTCGCGTCGTCGAGTGGTGCCTCCGAATCCGTGAGGTGCACGGCTGTGAGGTGCAGGCCCGCCTCTGGGTAGGTGCCCAGCCGATGGACAATCTGGCCCACTCGTGGGCCGGTGCCGATCACAAGCGTTCGACGTAGGCAGCTACCGTGGCGTCGCTCTCGGGATAGGACCATCCACAGGACCACGCGGGTCGCCACCAGCATCGCAAAGGCTGCGCCTGAAGTGGCGACGATCTGAGTTCCCGATACGCGAGGCAGTCCTACGGCAACGAGCAGGCCAGTCGTGGCGATGACTGTCGGGATGAGCGGGCGAACAAAGAACACCACGCCCTGGGTCTCCACCACCGAACGTCGTTGATACAGGCCGGAGGCCAGGCCAGCAACCAGAAAGCCGATGCCGGTCAGGACTGCGGCAGTGGTGGACGAAGTTGAGGCCTGAACGATGGCACCGAAGACCCCTGCGTCGAGCACGAGCACTCCTGGATGGCGCTGTGCCTCGTGCCACGTCTGGGCTGCGGACAGCAATCTGTGGCGGGCGATGGAGGTCCCCAGCGATTCGCGGCTGGCCAGGGCGAGGTCGCTGTCCACTCCCTCCAGTCGACTCATGATCGCTTCTCCCGATTGCGGGCTGCGGTGGCCGTTCGCGTCTCAGCCGTCGGCTTGTTCGACACCCACGGTGCTAACGAGCGTGCCGCCGACGCCTGTTGGCAGCGGTTATGGCCAGACCGAGCAGCAATGCGAGCAACGCGATCAACAACAGCCGAAGAATGTTGGTCCCCGTGAAAGCCAGCGGACCCTTGTTCGCGGGGGGCACGTTGCCGAAGTGCAGACCAAGACCGGTCTGGGGGTTGGCACAGCTCCCGCTGTTGGTCACAACGAGGGTGGCTTGCTCGGGCGGGAAGCCGTTGTCAACCGCCACCGCCGAGAAGTTGCCCGGGCTGAGGCACGGTGGGAACGACAGGGTGGGGGTGCAGCCGCCCGAGAGGATGGCACCTGCTCCCCCGGCGATCGTCACTGCTTGGCCGTCGAGGAATAGCTGGACCGTGGTGCCGATCGCAACGCCGGGGTAACCACAGTCCCGCCACGTGATGATCCCGTTACTATAGCTGATCGTCAGGGTGGTGCTGATCGGCGTGGTGGTCGACGTCGTGCAAGGCACGGTGGTCCCGCCGTAGTCCGTCGGGCAGGTCGTGTCCGCGACGTGCACGGCCTGACCCCCTGATGGCGTGGCGGCGTGGACTCCGCGGCGAGAGGAGGCTGCTTGGGCGGGCCCGCCGACGAGCATGGCCGTCAGGGCCCCGACCACGACGAAGGCGCTAAGCAAGAAAAGCCATTGTGGGCGCCTAGCGGTGGTCGCTACTTGGTTGGTCATCGCGTTTTTGGCCCTCCAAGCCGACTCGTGCATCGGGACAGACACTAGCGGCTCGCAGGCCCATCCTCGTTGTATCGACGCCTCAGGTCAAGTACTTCCGCACTCTGCTGAGGACAATTCGGACAATTCAGTGTTCTACATGGGATGTTACTTCAGGTGAGCGGCCGTCTGTGTGGCATTCACTCGGGGAGTGGGGACGAAGGAGAAGTGCCCACCGCCGGAGGGCTGTGGAGGCATCTCGATCTGGAGGGTGACTTGGCTGTGGCCGCCGGCTGGGATGGCGATGGTGTAGTTGACGGTGGTGAGCCCGTTCTGACTCCCCCGGGTTGGCGTCGTGGCGGTTGGGTCCGCCTGGGTTCCCGAGAGGTACGCGCCCTGCGGGAGGTAGAGCACGACGGCGCCGCGGTAGACCCCTGGAGGGTCCTGCGAGTCGGTGTTGGGGCCGAAGATGTAGGGAGGCTTACCGTTGGGCGGGGCCGTGTTGGTCACATCTATCGTGATGGCAAGGCGGCCGATCGAGCCTGCGGGCCGACGGCCGTTGACCGTTAGCGAGCTCTGGATGTAGTAGTCCATCTTGTCACCGCCGAAGTTCTGCAGCGTTAGCTGCGCGAAGTCGGCGCCCGGGCCGGGCAGGCTCCCGTCGAAGCGGAGGTTGGTGATGAGCCCTTCGGTGCTGGCGTCGTTGGAGTGCATGATTATGTGACGATCGGCGGTGGCTTTGAGCAAGGCCGTCCCCAGCGGCCGAAGGCTCGGAAAGTTCCCCGAGGTCAGCTCGGTGAAGGCGGCGCGCGCCACGGCCGTGAGGTACTCCTCGCGGACAGGACGGTCCGGGAAGAGCACATATTGCTGGTTCAGGGTAAGGGGCACGACATTGTCTGCGGTGACGGCCCCGAGTGGATCGACGTTGATGGGCCCCGTGCCGGTTAGGATCGCGCCGAGCCCGGCCGAGTCGACCTGGATCACGCCATCAACGCTCTTACCGGTGGCTTGGGTGAACATTGCTTCCATCACCGGCGCGTCGATCGTGAAGTCGGACATCAATGTGGAGTTTCGCCATTCGAGGCTCGGTTGCAAGGCTCCGTAAGTCGCCAGGAAGTCTTTCGGGAAGGTGTTGGGCGCAGGCTGCGAGAGCTTGAGCTCGTCGATCGGACCGATGTGGGCCAGGGTCATCTTGCCCTTCGATGACTCCAGGATGCCGTAGGACAAAATCATCCCGCCGGCACCGCGCATCTCGGCGTCGTTGCCAACCGCGATCAGGTATCGCCTGTCTCCGTTGCCACCCGACAGCTCCTGGAGCAGGCTCAACGCCTCTTGGACCGATGTCAGCTGGGCCCGACGCTTCGCCGCCTCGACGTACACCCGCTCCTGGGCCTTTCGGACCTGGCTGATGACGAGACGGCTGTGGTGCACGTTCGCCGAGGCCGGAAGGTCGGTGAGCACGCCCGCGAGCACCGATTGGATGGAGCTGACCGCGTCGACAGGCACCTCGCCGCCATTGAGCGCCACCTCCAGGTGGCCGTTGGGGCCCTCGAAGGGGGCCGCGGCGTTGAAGATCGCCTGCCCACCTCCAACCAGCTGAAGCGCGACCCGCACCCCGGAGCGGACGGCCGCGAGGTTCTGCTTCGCGACAGGGATCAGGTTGAGGATGCTGAAGTCCGGGCTCGTGTAGAGGGTTGAGTTGACTTTGGAGAGCGAGGCCTCGACGGAGCTGAGCTCCTGGCGGGCGGCGCCGAGCTGGCCATCCTCGGCGTCGTTCTGTGCGACCTGAAGCTCGGCGCTAAGCCCGTTCAGGCGCTTCTCGAGCCGGACGGCGTGCAGCACTCCGACCACGCTGACTGCCGCCAGTAAGACCGCCAGAAGCCCCAGTCCCACCAGGACCGTTGGCAGCCATCGCAGGACTCGTCGCCTGGCGCGAGACTTGCCGTGGGATCGCTGGCGGCGCCGGTTGTTCCCGCTCACGTCCGCCGATATCGTCGACGGGGCGTCGATTCCTCGTTACGTGCTGCAGGCTCTTGTCTGCGCGCCGTGCTGCTGGCGCCGCCTCCGCGAAGGCGATCAGCTAGCGCGTCGGCCAGTGCCACGATCCCGGCTTCGTCGATTGCGGGGGCTGGTCGTGCTCGCAAGGCGATGCGGCGGCGCACCGCCTCCACCTGCTCTGTGAGGCGACGCAGCTGGTCCATGACTTCTTCGCTGGTGGAGGGTCCGGCCGGCGCGGCACCCAGCCGCGCGTTGAGGCCCTGGTTGAGATCCTCGATCGCGTCGAGTATCCGCTCGAGGTCCTCGGCCTGGGCCGACGAGAGCCGCTCTATCGTTTCCTCCAGCGACGACAGGGCGGTTGTCGCTGGAGGATCCCGGTCGCGCTCTGGGAGTTGGGCAGAAGCCAGGTTGGCGATCGTGTTCTCGAGTCGGGCCAAGGCGGTGGCTGTCCCCTCACTCGTCCAAGGCGAAGGCGTCGCTCCCAGCCGATCCACCAGCTGATCCAGCGCCCGGTCCAAGTGTTCTTGGCCGGATGCCCCCAGCTCGGCGACGTCGGCGGAAATGGCATCCAGGCTTCGCCGCAGTTCCTGCATCGCTTCGGTGTGGCCCTCCTCGGAGGACGATTCCGCGATCGCGCTGGTGAGCTCTTCAACCCGGGCCACGCTGAACGCCACCTTGGAAACGGCTTCGGAGACGGGGCTCAATGTGTCGGGAAAGGACGCCACTGCCGCAGCGAGGGGCGCGACCGAATCGAGAAGCCTTCTCAGCTCCGGGTCGGTGGTTGCGCCGTCGGATCTGCCCGCCAGCCGCTCCAGACGAGTGGCCACCTCGATGAGTGCGCCGGCGGTCGACTCCTCCAGGGAATCGAGGCCTTCCTTCAGGTCTCGGCTCGATGCGTTGACGCTGCCCCGAATCTCGTCGGCGATTCCGGAGAGCTCGTGATGCATCCGCTCACCCAGGCGGTCGAGCTGGCTCTCGAGATCGGCGGTCACGGCTTCGACCTTGGTCGCGACGCTGGCGGTCGTGCGGTCCAACCGGTGAACAGAGGCCTCGGTCTCCGAGAGGGCGGCCTCGATGTCGGCGAGGGCGCGCTCTTGTAGCCGGCGGTATTCATCGACGTCGCGCGAAGTGGTCGACTGGGCGCGGTTGACCTGCTCGCCGTAGTCGGTGAGCCGATCGCTCATCAAGGTCCGAAAGGTCGTGGTGGTCGTGGTCAGGGTGTCGATCCGAAGGGCAATGGATGCCAGTGCAGCCTGCAGCGACGCGGTTCTCCCGGCGAGCAGGACGTCAATGCCCGGCGCGGAGGCAGATGTCGCTTCCTCCACAGGTCCATCTCGAAGGTCCGCGGCGGACCTAGTCGCGGTCCGAGCCGGGCCGGGGGACTCCACCTCATTGGGTTGGGGGCGACCAGTGGGCTGGGGCTGATCGGGCGGAACGGTTGAGCCTGGAGGTCTTGTCGGCTCCGCTAAAGGGGGGAGGTCCGAGGCCGACGGGCGTGGTCTTTGCCCGGCCAGCTCGCTCTCGGGCCAGCGAAGCTGGACGTCAAGGTCGTCGGGATCCTTCCCCTCGGCATCCATTCGCCCGAAGGGTACAGGATTGCCTCTATGAGAGGCTCATCACCGCCAGAGCGACAGGCGCAGCCGGGCCAGCCCGAGCAGGCTGCGCGGGATCCGGCCGACGATGGAGGTGCGCGGTGGGCGTTGGTCGTCGACTGTGACCGGCAACTCGGCGACCCCGAGACCGGCTCGCTCGGCTCGCAGGATGAGCTCGGTGTCGAAGATGTCCTCGCCGAACTGGCACGCCTCGACCAGCGGAGCGAGGCGCGCCCGGCGCAGAGCCTTCAGGCCATGGGTGTCACTCACCTGGAGCCCGAAAACATGGCGCAACACCAGCCCGAACACGGCGGTGACGAGGCGGCGGCCAGGGCGGCGACGGTCGTGAGAGTCGGGGCTACGCTTGCTGCCGACCACGACCGAGATCTCGTGTCTCTGCTCGAGCAATACGACGGCCGCGCTGAGGAAGTCCAGATCCACGAAGTCAACGTCGAAGTTGACGACCAGGTCCCCGCGGGAGGCCAGGAAGCCGAGGCGCAGGGCGGCGCCATAGTCGGCAACGTTGAGGTCGAGGGCGGTCACCTCCGGGTACTGGCTGGCTAGCGTCGACGCTACGGCGGTGGTCTGGTCCGTGGAGCCGTTCTGGCAGATCAGCAGCTCGAAGGCCTCGTCGCGACCGCGCAGACCCTTGACCACCGTTGTTACCGCATCCGGCAGG
>JBPCRR010000276.1:0-2525 GCA_050996645.1 Acidimicrobiales bacterium
AGCTCGAAGTGCTCGCGCTGGAAGGCGCCAACGAAGGCCGCCAGGGCGGCGTCTGGATCGGACCGCGCCAGCTGCGCCACCCGTTCGCCGGCATCCGGGGTGAACCGACGCGCGCGCCGCACGAGCAGCGTGAGCTGAGCCCGCTGGCGCCGCAGCACGTCGAGCCGGGCGAACAACCGCAGGAGCGCGCCGCGCCTGGGTGGGGCTGTCGCGGCGCGCAGGCGGCACAGCGCCCAGCCCACGGTGGCCGGACGCTGGGCGCGGGGAGGAAGGCTCAGCTGGTCGGGCGCAGGCGGCGGAGTTCGCCAACCGTCTGCTCGATCTGGCGGACCCGTGCGGCCTGCTGCGCTTCAGCCAGGTTGAGCTGCGCCGCGGGCGGCGCGTAGTCGAGACGCAGCGCACCGCTCGGCGTGACGGCCTGTTCGATCAGGTCCCAGACGAGCGGCCGATCGGCCGGCAAGGTGGCGAGGACACCGACGACGCGCGGGACGGTGATGGCTACTTCGCCGGCGCTGGGGCGGGCGCGGCGTGCGCCCTTGGTGCCGATGCGGCGCTTGAAGGCGACCGCGAGGGTGCCGTCGTCACGGGTCTTCTGGACGACATCAGCGTTGTCCAGCTGGCCCGGGAAGTAATCGCGGTACATGGCCTGGACAGACCGCGGGCCGGTGATCGGCAGGTCGGGGTCCGGGTCCGGGTATTCTTTCTGATCGATCACGAACACGCGCCGACCCGGAGCCGTGGGCGCCCCTGGGCGGGGACGCTCGGGCTGTGGCGGCTGGGTCGTCCCAGCAGCCGCCGTGTTTACGGTCCCGCCTGCCCCTGGTTCCAGCGCTTCGGGGACGTCGTGGATGGGCTCGGCGCGCACCACCTCCGGAGCCTCGGTCGGCTGCTGGTCGCCCGGGCGCTCGCTGGCGCGCTCTTGCTGCTGCTCCCGTCGGTCCTCGTCGAGCGCCTCCCAGGCGGCGGCATCTTCGGTGTCCTCCGCCAGCTCGTTCGGCGGGGCGGCAGCGTCGGTGGGGGTGGGATCAGGTTCTGGCATGAAGACCTCCTGGCTCAAAAAAGAGAGGGCTGCGCCACAGGCACAGGGTTGTCGGCCGGAGTAGTCGCACCTGGCGCTGGCCGCGTGGCGGGCAACGCAGGCGGTGCGGCCGGCGCAGCGGGCCTCGCGGATGGGGCGGCTGCCTGGGGCCGGGGACTGGCGGCAGGCGGGACGGATGGCGCAGTCATCTTCGGGGGTTTGGCGCGGACCCGCTCGACGGCCACGAACGCCTCCTGCAGTGCCCGGCCCAGCGGATTGGGAACGCCCTTGAGCTGGCAGAACGGGATGGGGTCGGCCCCATCCAGCTGGAGCAGGCCGTGGACGTCCGCCAGGCCGGCTTCGGTCGTGGCTGAGACCCACAGCGTGAGCTTGTAACCCTTGCGGGCGCTGGGGAGCGTCGTGGGCCTGGCGGCCGTATTGGTCGCCGCCGGTGGCGGACCGCTCGGGGTGCCGCCCGACTCGGCGGGTGTAGCCGGTGCCGTCACGGCGGGTCCAGGCGGAAGGGCGACGCGCTGCCCGTCTCAGCCCGGATCTCGAGCAGGTCATCCTCCAGAGCGTGCTTGACCGCATCCTGCCACCGACAGTTGGGCACCAGGTAGGACTGGATCAATGGCAGCGCCTGGTCGAGGTGGGCTGGCGTGCAGCCAGGCGAGATGGCGTGGCGGCGGACATCCTCCACGCTCACGTGGTGGACCAGGGGAGTGGATGCGGACAGCCAGGTGCCGTCCGACAGCATGGTGGCTCCGCTCAGCAACAATGCACCGAACTGGTCGGCGTCCAGCACCAGACAACGCCCGCGGTCCTGCGTGGGCTGCTCATCCTCCGCAAATTGCTCCGAGGCACAGCCTCGTGCCGACGACTCGGGCGGAAGCACGGCCTGGTCGCAGGTGTCGCACCAGAGCACGGTCCGGTGTGGTTGAGCGTGTGGATGTCCAATGGTCAGCCGGTGGCCGGCGTGGTCGTGCAGGGTCATGACCTCCTCCTCGAAATGCCGCGGTTCACGCCGCGGGGGAGTGCACTCGAACCTGGTGCGCATCGGCTCTCTGGGTGCGCCAGTTCGCGGCCCGCAGCCTGGACGAGGGCCTCGGTGATGAGGTCCTGGTGGACTGCCGCCAGGTCGGCAATCTCGTCGTCGGGGCCGAGCCGGGCAGCATGCAGCTCCGCGACGTAGCAGGTGCGGGCTCGCAGCAGTTCGGCCGTCACCTCGCCTGCCTGGAGCTGCAGCAGCCACCGGAAGGCGACCTGGAGGTCGGCGAGCCCGCTGTCTGCTACGTCCCATTCAGATTGCAGGCGCCACAGATAGGCAGCCCGAGCTGCCCGCAACCGGGCGAGCGGCCACGCTTCAGATGCGAGTCCGGCCATTGGTGAGGGTCCTCCGTGGCAACGGCCCTCGGCCATTGCGATCACGTGGATCGCTACGGTTGGGAGCCACCGGCGGCTACGCGCGCGGGGGCGCGGCGAGCACCCCCGGTGGGGTGGCGTGGAC
>JBPCRR010000307.1:0-7859 GCA_050996645.1 Acidimicrobiales bacterium
TGGTTGGCAACCGCCCGGTGCGACTCGAGGACGTGGACCTCCGGAGCGCCGGCATGGTGCTGTCGCGACGAGGCGAGGTGGTCTCGGTGGGCTCGGGAGCGGCGTGCCTCGGGAGCCCGGTCACCGCCGCTGTGTGGCTGGCCCGGACGCTGGCTTCTGTGGGGGCGCCCGTCGCCGCGGGCGACGTCCTCATGACCGGGGCGCTCGGCCCGATGGTCGACGTCACCGCTGGCGACGTCTTCGAGGCGACCGTCGGAGGCCTGGGCTCTGTGCGGGCGGTGTTCGCCCGCTGACACGACGCCTCAGGCGTTCACGTCTATGACTACACGGCCCCGGGTCTGGCCAGCGAGGATCTCCTCGGCCAGGTGCGGGATGCGTGCGAAGGGCTCGACGGTGGTCATCTTGTCGAGGGCGTCGGTGGACAGGTCGGTGGCGAGGCGCCCCCAGGCAACGCTGCGCTGTGGTGTGGGGCACATCACCGAGTCAACGCCCAGGAGCTTCACGCCCCTCAGTATGAAAGGCAGCACGGTCACCGGCAGGTCGTTGCCGCCTGCAAGCCCACACGCCGCGACCGCCCCCCGGTACCGCGTTTGCTTGAGCGCGCTGGCGAGGGTTGTGCTGCCGACGGTGTCCACCGTGGCGGCCCACCGCTCCTTGTCGAGGGGCCGGCTGGAGTCGGTGGCCAGCGAGTCCCTGTCGACGACATCAGAGGCGCCCAGACCCCGCAGGTAGTCGTGGGTCTCCTGGCGACCCGTTGACGCGCTCACCTGGTATCCGAGGCCGGCCAGCAACGCGACCGCGACGCTTCCGACCCCGCCTCCTGCGCCGGTCACGAGCACCGGGCTGTCCGTGTCGCCTGGGCTCAGTCCGGCGGCTTCCAGCTCGACGACGCAGAGCATCGCGGTGAGCCCGGCGGTGCCGATCGCCATGCTCTGGGCGAGGGACAGGCCTTCGGGGCGGCGAACCAGCCATTCGGAGCGAAGCCGTTGGCGACCGCTGTAGCCGCCGGGGTGGGTCTCCGACAGGCCCCACCCGGTGACCACCACCTCGTCGCCAGGCTCCCACTCCGGCGAGCTCGACTCTGCCACGGTGCCGGCGAGGTCGATCCCACAGACCATGGGGAAGCTTCGGGCGATCTTGGCCCGGCCGGTGACGGCCAGGCCGTCTTTGTAGTTGAGCGAGGAGTAGGCCACTTCCACCGTGACGTCGCCATCGGGGAGGTCCTCGTCGCTCAGCTCGGTCAGCTGAGCTGGGCCCTCTCCCGAAGCAACCACTGCCCTGTATGCGCACATGCCGTGTTGTCTAACAGCCCAACAGCTCGCCGTGCGACCCGTGCTGGGCCCACAGGCCGCGCTTCGTCGGCGCTTCGCCGGCGCGCTGGGGGCGGACTTGACGGAGCAGCGCCGGCGGATTTAAGTCGGCCATGGCCATACTCGACATGTTCCGCCTCGACGGCCGGGTCGCGATCGTTACCGGCGCTTCATCGGGGCTCGGGATCGCCTTCGCGAGGGCCTTTGCCGAGGCCGGCGCCGACGTGGCCCTCGGGGCGCGACGCGTGGAGCGCCTCGAGGCGACAGCGACCCTCGTCAGCGACGCCGGGCGGAGGGCCGTCGCGTTGGGTACGGACGTGAGCCGTCCCGAGGACTGCACCGCGCTGGTGGCCAAGGCGATGGAGGAGTTCGGGCGCGTCGACGTCCTCGTCAACAACGCCGGCATCGGCACGGCCTACCCCGCGACGCGCGAGCTCCCGGAGGATTTCCGCCGGGTCATCGAAACGAACCTCAACGGTTGCTACTGGATGGCTCAGGCGTGCGGGCGGGCCATGTTGCCCGGCAGCTCGATCATCAACGTGGGCAGTGTCCTCGGCCTGACGACCGCCAACCTTCCCCAGGCCGCGTACTCGGCCACCAAGGCTGCTCTGATCGGGCTGAGTCGCGACCTCGCCCAACAGTGGACGGGCCGCAAGGGGATCCGCGTGAACACTCTGGCTCCGGGATTCTTCGAGACCGAGATGACCGACCAGTACCCCGAGGGCTACCTGGAGACCCAGATGCACCGCGTGCTGGCGGGGCGCACCGGCGACCCCGAGGAGCTCGCTGCCGCGGCGGTGTTCCTCGCGAGCCCCGCCGGGGGGTACGTGACCGGCCAGACCCTGGTGGTCGACGGAGGGTTCTGCGTCACCTGAACCGACGGCACACGCTGAGCACCAGAGGGGTCAGGGCATCCGGACCGACACGTACTTGACGGCCAGGTACTCCTCGATTCCTTCGCGCCCGCCCTCGCGGCCGAAGCCCGATTGCTTGACCCCACCGAAGGGGGCGGCCGGGTTGGAGACGATCCCTTGGTTGAGCCCCACCATCCCCACCTCCAGACCCTCGGCGACGCGTAACGCCCTGTCGAGGTCGCGGGTGTAGGCGTAGGCGACCAGCCCGTACTCGGTGTCGTTCGCCTCGGCGAGGGCCTCCTCCTCGTCGTCGAAGCTGAACACCGCGGCAACCGGGCCGAAGATCTCCTCGTGACGCAGGCGCGCCTCGTCGGGGACTTCAGCCAGCACTGTAGGCGGGTAGAAGTAACCCTCGCCGGAGGGCACCTCGCCGCCGCAGCACACCCGGGCACCTTTGCCGACTGCCTCCTCGACGAGCTCCGCGACCATCTCACGCTGAGTGGCGTTGACGAGCGGACCGGCCTGCACCCCCTCCTCGTAGCCGGGCCCGACCACGAGGGACCCCATACGGTCGGCCAGACGGTCGGTGAAGCGCTCGGCCAGCGAGGCGTGCACGTGGAAGCGGTTGGCCGACGTGCACGCCTGGCCGCCGTTGCGCATCTTGGCCAGCATCGCTCCCTCGACGGCCGCGTCGAGATCGGCGTCGTCGAACACCACGAACGGGGCGTTGCCGCCGAGCTCCATAGACACCCTGAGCACCTGGGGTGAGGCCGCGGCCATCAGCCGGCGGCCCACCTCGGTGGAGCCCGTGAACGACAGCTTCCGCAGTCGCGGGTCAGACAGCAACGGCGCGGTCGTGGCCCCGGCGTCGCTGCTGGTCACCACGTTGAGGACGCCCGCCGGCAACCCCGCCTCGGTGAGTATCTGGGCGAGAGCCAACGCGCACAGCGGGGTCAGCTGCGCCGGCTTGAGCACCATGGTGCAGCCCGCCGCGATGGCGGCCCCGATCTTGCGGGTGCCCATCGCGAGAGGAAAGTTCCACGGCGTTATCAGCAGGGCCGGGCCGACTGGCTGGCGCATTACCAGGAGGCGGCTCCCGCCGGCGGGCGCCGCGCGGTAGTCCCCCGCAACTCGAACGGCCTCCTCCCCGAACCAGCGGAGGAACTCGGCGCCGTAGGCGACCTCGGCTCGCGAGTCAGCCAGGGGCTTTCCCATTTCCAGGGTCATCACGTGGGCCAGGTCCTCAGTGGCCTCGGTGACCGCTTCGAACGCCCGCCGGAGCACCTCGGCGCGCTCACGGGGGGCGGTGGAGGCCCAGCCTTGTTGGGCTTCGGACGCAGCGGCCAAGGCGTCGAGAGCATCCTCGGCATCGCCGTCGGCCACCTCGGCCACCACCTTGCCGGTAGCGGGGTCCTCGACCGGGATGGTGCGGCCACCGCGGCCGGGGCGCCATCGACCGCCTATCAGTAGAGACTTCGGCACCGCATCCACCGCCGCGAGGTCCATGCCGCCAACGTTATGCCGCCAACGTCATGCCGCCAACGTTCTTCCTTGGGTTGGAGTGCGAAAGCGGGGGTACAAGCATCGTCGGGACCGCGCCCAGGAACGGGGGCCGGCATGACTTCGAAGGAGGTATCAGTTGCCCCAGAGTGCCGGGCTGCACGAGCCCGCAGATTCGCTCCGACCAGAGACCGTGGAACGTCACCGGGCGCTGGTCTCGTTGATGGAGGAGCTGGAAGCAGTTGATTGGTACGACCAGCGCGTCGACGCCACGGCTGACCCGGAGCTGGCGGTCGTCCTGGCCCACAACCGCGACGAGGAAAAGGAGCACGCGGCCATGACCCTCGAATGGTTGCGGCGCCATGACGCGGTGCTCGAGCACAACCTGCGCAAGTATCTCTTCAGCACCGGAGACATCACCGAAGGGGAGGGCGAGGAAGGTCGTCACAGCGCCGGGGGGGACGGATCGCTAGGCATCGGAGCCTTGAAGGACGCGAAGCGATGAACCACTTGCTCAAGCGGCTCGCGCCGATCGCGGATCCGGCCTGGCAGCAAATAGAGACCGAGGCCCGGAGCCGCCTCGAAGCGCACCTGGCCGCCCGGCGGCTGGTGGACTTCCACGGCCCGCTGGGCTGGACGCACTCTGCCCACAACCTCGGCAGGGTCACTCCCGTAGATCCCGCTCCAGCGCCGGGGATGCAGGCGCGCCTCCGGCAAGTGCTGGCGTTAGTGGAGCTCAGGGTCCCCTTCACCCTCGCCCGCGCGGACCTCGAGGACGCGGCCCGGGGCGACGCGGCCATCGAGCTCGCGCCCGTGGCAGAGGCGGCCAGGACAATTGCGCTGGGGGAGAACGCCGCGGTGATCCACGGCTATGGCGCCGGAGGGATCACGGGCCTGGCCGAGGCCTCCCCTCACGAGCCCGTTCAGGTCCACGGCGATGGGGAGGCGTACGCCGCGGCGGTCACCGCCGGCGTCGAACGCCTCAGGCAGGCCGGCATCGACGGCCCCTATGGGCTGGCGTTGTCGCCGCCGGCGTGGACCGCAGTGATCGAGGGCACCGAGCACGGGGGCTATCCGTTGCTCGAGCACCTGCGCCAGATCACCGGTGGCCCGATCGTGTGGGCACCGGGCGTCGAGGGTGCCGTGATGGTCTCCCAGAGGGGCGGTGACTATATAATGGAGTGCGGTCAGGACCTGTCCATCGGCTATCTTGACCACGGAGCCGAGAACGTAACCCTCTACCTCGAGGAGAGCTTCACCTTCCGAGTACTCGAGCCGGAGGCCGCGATCGCCATAAGGGCCTGAGCCTCGCCCTGCAGCGTCGTGTGGCATCTGTCACCCACTGGCATAAAGCTGCTGGGGCTGGCGTTGAAATCCGTTGAATGGATGAGAGCAGGCTATGAGCGATCGTGGACGTCCCAACCTGGGCACCGGGCCGGACCTGCTTGGTCTGTACCTGGACGAGGCCGGCAGCTTCCCGCTCCTGTCGAAGTCCGACGAGATGCGCCTCGGTCAGGCGATTCAGGAGGGCCAGGCCGCCGCTGAGCAACTGGCCGCGGCCCAGGGGATCACCGCGGCGCAGCGCCGCCAGTTGCGCCGCAAGGTGCAGGAGGCACAACGCGCCACCGTGCAGTTCATCAACGCCAACCTGCGCTTGGTTGTCTCGGTGGCCCGCAAGTACCAGTGGTCGGGGCTTCCCCTCAACGACTTGATCCAGGAGGGAAACCTCGGGCTGATCCACGCAGTGGAGAAATTCGATTGGCGAAAGGGCTTCAAGTTCTCCACCTACGCCACCTGGTGGATCCGCCAGGCCATCGGCCGGGCGGTCGAAAATACGGCTCACACCGTCAGGGTGCCGGCGCACGTGGGCGACGAGATCCGTCGAGCCCGCAGGATGCAAAGCGAGCTTGAGGCGGTCCACGGTCGGCCCGCGACGATGGCCGAGCTTGCGGCTGCGCTGTCGACCACCGAGGCTGCCCTCGGCGAGCTGTTCCGCTACGACACCGACCCGATGAGCCTCGACGTGCCCGTAGGCGAGGACGGCGATACCAGCCTGGGCGACCTGGTTGTCAACCACGCTGCAGAGAGCCCCTTCGAGCTCGTGGCGGCCTCGATGCTCCCCGAGCAGGTCGAGCGGGTGCTGTCTGGGCTTCACGACGACGAGCGAGAGGTGCTGCGCCTTCGCTACGGCCTCGACCGGGGCGAGCCGCGCACCCAAGGAGAGGTGGGCGCCCTCCTCGCGCTCACCGCCGAGCGCGTGCGCAGGATCGAGCGCGACGCGCTGACCAAGCTTCGCCGCCAGCTGGTCGGCAGCGACGCTCACGATCTCCTGGCCAGCTGAACCCCCTTTTGGCCACTTGGGGCGGGTGGGACAGACAGGTAGCCTGAGGGGTCGTGACTCCCCCCCGCGTCCGCATCGCGCCTTCGCCGACGGGGTTCTTCCACGTCGGTACCGGCCGCACCGCGTTGTTCAACTGGCTGTTTTCCCGCCGCCACGGCGGCGTGTTCATACTTCGGATCGAAGACACCGATACGCAACGCAGCCGGCCGGAGCACACCGAGGGGATCCAGGGCGCCCTGCGCTGGCTCGGTCTCGACTGGGACGAGGGACCCTACTTCCAATCGACCAGGGGAGAGCTCTACTTCGCCGCCATCGACAAGCTCCTGGTCGCCGGCGCGGCCTACGCCTGCGGCTGCAGTGCGGAGGAAGTCAACGAGCGGGCCGCCCGCCGCGGCGGTCCTCCCGGCTACGACGGGCACTGCCGCGACCTCGGGCTCGTGCCCGGGCCGGGCCGGGTCGTGAGGTTTCGCACACCTGACAACGGCGGCGTCTCTTTCACCGACCTGGTCCGTGGGGAGATCCACGTGGATTGCTCGGTGATCGAGGACTTCTCGATCCGCAAGTCCAACGGCGACCCGCTGTTCAACCTCGCCAACGTCGTCGACGACGCCGAGATGGCCATCACCCATGTCATCCGCGGCGAGGACCACGTTTCCAACACACCCAAGTACCTGCTGCTCTGGGAGGCGCTCGGTTGCGGGTCCCGGCCCAGCTTCGCCCACCTGCCCCTGCTGCTGAACGACGCCCGCAAGAAGCTGTCCAAGCGCCGGGACAAAGTCGCCGTCGAGGACTACCGCGATGACGGCTACCTGCCAGACGCGTTCGTCAATTATCTCGCGTTGCTCGGCTGGTCCCCTGGGGGCGACCGTGAGCTCCTCACCCGCCAGGAGATGGTGGCCGAGTTCCGCCTTGAAGACGTCCGCAGCGCCGGCGCCATCTTCGACGTGCGAAAGCTCCAGTCGATCAACTCGGAGTACATGCGTGCTCTCCCGACTGCTGAGTTCGTCGACCGCGCGCAGTTCTGGCTGCGGGAGCGGTGGGAGTCGCTGGCCCCCCTCGTGCAGCAGCGGGCAAGGACCCTGGCGGAGGTCTACGCAATGACGAGCTTTCTGTTCTCCCCCGAGGCGCGCGCCGACCCCGCTGAGTGGGACGCGGCTGTCGCGAGGCAGCCGGCGTTCGATGCGCTCTTGGCCGAGGCCGAGGCCCGTTTCGCGACGGTCCAGTGGTCCGTCGAGGATCTCAAGGCCGCCACGATGGCAGCGGGGGAGGCCGTGGGCGTGGCGCAGCTGGCGAAGGCTCAGGCGCCGATACGCCTCGCGATCACCGGGCGCTCGGTCGGCCCACCGCTGTTCGAGTCCATCCACGCACTGGGCCGGGACAAGACCCTCGCCCGCCTCTCCGCCGCCAGGCGTCGACTCAGTGAGGGTGGGGGGGCGTGACCAGGCCGTGATGGGGCTCCACCCGCTGCGCTGGGCCCTTCGCCTTGGCGTCTTGGTGGTCACTGCGGTCCTCGTGTACCTCCTGGTGACCCTGGTGCAGGTGTGGCACGCCGCCGGCGAAGACCAGGCGCGGCCGGCGCAGGCGATCGTGGTCCTCGGCGCAGCGCAGTACAACGGGCATCCGTCTCCGGTCCTTCGGGCCCGCCTCGACCACGCCTACGACCTGTGGTCGAAGAAGCTGGCCCCGATCATCGTGGTGACGGGAGGCCGAGCGCCCGGCGACCAGCACACCGAAGCCGAAGCCGGCGCCAACTACCTGGCCGGGCGCGGGGTCCCCCAGGCCGAGGTGCTGCGCGAGGTCACCGGGCGAGACAGCTGGCAGTCGCTGGCGGCCGCCGCGCGATTCCTCGAGGGC
>JBPCRR010000378.1:0-13811 GCA_050996645.1 Acidimicrobiales bacterium
TCACCACCCCACGCCGTGACGGTCCGAGGGAGGATGACGTAGGTCATGGCCCGCTCCCCCGGTGGCTCGACGCACCTGCCGATGATCGTCTCGATGAGCGGGCTGACGCGGTGGACGTGGCCGTCCCTGCCCCGGCGGTACACACGGCTCATCCCATGCCACGCATCGGTGAGCGGCGTACGGTTGTCCATGCCCAGGACGTGCCCGGGCTCGCCCTGTCGGTTCAGCACGACGTGGTGGGGTGCCTGAAGCAAGGCGTCCTCGGGGGTAGAGAACAGGGCTGAGGGTCACAACGTCCTACCGGGCGTCAGGCTGACCAACCCGGACAACCCGCGCCTCCCACAGATTGGCCCCAGCAACGAAGGCAGCGGCCTCGACCAGGTCAAGCTCACACCAGCACCGAACGACCCAGCCCAGCCAGCCGGCCCACATCGGATGCCCTGCTCGGACTGGTGCGAGCAGCTTGAGAGCGCATTCTGCGCCGCTCAGGTACAGCTCCGGTTCGGCCTTCACATCATCCCCAAGCACCACCTAGCTCAGCGACCGGCGCCTCGGGGTACCGCTGTGCTGCCAGCCGACGATCCCGTCGAGCACCGGCCCGACCGGGTGGAGGACCGCTGTCGTGTCGTCCCGGCATCGGAGCCGCATCGGACCGTAGGTGGCGGCGACGAGGACCTCGATCACACCGGTTGCTGAGCCCCGTTGGTCGGCCGAGCCCAGGCGCCCGGCATGAACCCGCCACGGGTCATCCAGCCGTTGAGAGACGTGACCAGCTCAGCGAGGTGAACGTCGTCCCCATCTTCGGCTTCCCCGTCGATCAGCCGGACGGCCAGGTCGAGGGCTTCAGCGAGCGCGGTGTCAGGGTCCATGTGGTGGCTGTACCCGGGGCGGACCCGATAGCTGAACCCAAGAGGATCGCTGAGGCGAGAGGTGATCTACCCGCTCTGCTCGCGGACCGCTAGCCGCTTCGGGGCCGGTCCGTACAAGGCGTCGTCCATCGAGGCGGCGACCTGTTTGGCGACCGGATCGACATAGTGCTGGTATCGGTCGGCCATCGCCATGGAGGACCAGCCGAACATCATCATCACCCGTTCGCGCGGTACCCCTTGTAGCAGCGCCAGGGTGGCGGCGGTGTGCCGGGCATCGTGGACCCGCCGATGGGAGACCCCGGCGGCGGCGAGCAGGTCTCGCCGCGATGCCCAGTCAGCTTTGCGGTAGACGGGCAGACCGGTCTCGGTGGCGAACACCAAACCGCCGTGCGGTGCCAGCTTCCACAGCGGACCCGCCGCCAGGCGTTCGGCATGCTGAGCGGCCCGATGCGCACGCAGGGCAGTGACCATCCGGTCGCTGAGAGCGAGAGCGCGGGTTCCTGCCGCCGTCTTCGGCTGGTCGAGCCGGAACCCGCCACCGATCCGCTGAGGGCAGTCGGTGCCGCGCTTGGCCGGGTGGGACGCCCCGTGCGAGTCGAGGTAGGTGCAGACGGCGGGCCGCTTGCAGCCGTGCTCCCATACGGCACGATGGATGGATCGACGCACGAGGAGCGTGCCCATGTCGAGGTCGATGTCATCCCACATGAGCCCGAGCGCCTCGCCCTGGCGGAGCCCGAGGGCCAGTGCGACCGCCCAACGAGCACCGTTGCGGACCCCGGTTGCCGCTTCCAGGACCGATCTGGCTTCGTCACCGGAGAGCGGCTCGAAGTCGGCTTGGACGAGACGCCCCGGCTCGGCCAGCGCCGCAGGGTTGAGTCGGATGATCCCCCGCTTGACGGCCAGGCCGAGGGCGGTACGAAGACGCCGGTGACAGGTGTGGATGGTGCCCGACGACTTCCCTGCGGAGCGCATGTGCCCGTAGAGCGCCTCGATGTGCTCGACGGTGAGGCGGTCGAGACGGAGGTGGCCCAACTCGGGTTCGATGTAGAGCCGCACGTACTGGCGATACCCGATCATGGTCTGATGGCGCAGCTTCGTGTCGCAGATGGCCAGCCACTGCTCCATCCACGCGGCGACGGTCGGAACGCTGCGGGGAGAGGTGGTGTCGTAGCCGGATCGCAGTTCACGGAGCAGCTTGGCGGCGTGAGTCTTGTTCCGGGCGTTGCGCCGCACCCTCACCCGCCTGCCGCCCACCTCGCCCAGGTCGAGCGCCGCCTTCCACTGCCCGGTGCTGTCGCAGTACACGGACCCTTCGCCCCGTCCCCGCGCCGCCATCAGGCCACCTCGCTCGTGAGCCGGGACAGGTAGGCGTCGATGGCGGAGGCAGGGATACGCCGGGCGGCACCGATCCGCACCGAGCCCACCTCGCCGGTCGCGACCAGCTTGTGCACCTTCGACGTGCTGAGAGCGAGCAGCCGGGCTGCGTCGGCCACGGTGTAGAGGACAGGGCGCTCCGCGGGATGACGACTGGTTTGGGCGGTGGCGACCGCCGAGCTGAGCCGGTCGAGCAGTTCGCGGGTGCCGCTCAGCCCGGCCAGCGCGGCCTCTACCACGGCGATGCGCTGCTCGGTCTCGAATACAAGCTCCCGGACGACCACCTCCGGGTCCAGCGATACAGAGTGCGTGTTCATGCCCTTGTTGCACCCGGGAGGGAGCCGCTTGTGCCAAAGTTTGGCTCCCTGTCAGGCTCCCCGCTTCCCACGCCAGGGACCCTACCGGCCGGATAGGTCCTCTGAACAGGGGTTTTGGGTGGGCGCTACAGGACTCGAACCTGTGACCTCAGCCGTGTGAAGGCTGCGCTCTAACCAGCTGAGCTAAGCGCCCGATCGGCGAAGGCGGAGCGTACCCGGACAGCCGGGGCGCCGCCACAGCACCGGCCGCCGCAGCGGGCAACCCCGAGCCCCCGGAGCGCCCGACGGCCGCCGGAGAATCCGAAGCCGTCGGGCCGAAACTGCTCTATACTCGGTGACCTGCCGAGGGCCAGCGTCGTCCCTTCCCGCAGGACGCAGTGAACTCCCCTGTGCACCACCCGGAAGGACGCCAACTTGCCCGCAGCGCCCACGACCCCCTCTGGGCTGTACCGCCCCGAGTTCGAGCACGACGCCTGTGGCGTCTCTTTCGTCGTGGACATGCACGGTCGGCGCAGCCACCAGATGGTGGAGATGGGACTACGGAGCCTCTGCAACCTGGAGCACCGGGGAGCGTCGGGGGCCGAGGTCAACACCGGCGACGGCGCCGGCATCTTGATCCAGGTGCCCGACGCATTCTACCGCGCGGTGGCCGGATTCGAGCTGCCCGCAGCCGGCAGCTACGTGACCGGCATCGGCTTCTTGCCGGCCGACCCCGCAGAATGCGAGCGGGCCAAGGCGGCCATCGAGAAGCTCGCGGTGAGCGAGGACCTGGTCGTGCTCGGTTGGCGGGAGGTGCCCGTCGACCCATCCGACCTAGGCGCCACTGCGCGCTCGTGCATGCCCTCGTTCCAGCAGGTGTTCATATCCGCTTCCGATCCCAGCCATGAGGGCCTCGCGCTGGAGCGGCGCGCCTTCATGCTTCGCAAGCGCATCGAGCACGAGCACGACGGCGTCTATTTCCCCTCCCTGTCCGGGCGAACGATCGTCTACAAGGGGATGCTCACCGCTCCGCAGATGAGCTGCTTCTTCGCCGACCTCGCCGACGCGCGCCTGGACAGCGCCTTGGCCCTCGTGCACTCACGCTTTTCGACCAACACCTTCCCGAGCTGGCCGCTCGCCCACCCCTACCGGTACGTCGCGCACAACGGTGAGATCAACACTCTGCAGGGGAACCGCAACTGGATGAGGGCGCGGGAGTCCCTGCTCGAAAGCGACCTGCTGCCGGGCGATCTCAGGCGGATGTTCCCGGTCATCACGCCGGGCGCCAGCGACTCCACCAGCTTCGACGAGGTGCTCGAGTTGCTGCACCTGGGTGGCCGCAGCCTTCCCCACGCCGTGCTGATGATGATCCCCGAGGCGTGGGAGAACCACAAACACATGGACGCGGAGCGCCGCGCGTTTTACCAGTTCCACGGAGCGGTCATGGAACCGTGGGATGGGCCGGCGTCGATCGCGTTCACCGACGGGACTGTCATAGGAGCGGTCCTCGACCGCAACGGGCTGCGGCCATCGCGTTACTGGGTGACCGACGACGGGTTGGTGGTCATGGCATCCGAGGTCGGCGTGCTCGACATCCCGCCATCGAAGGTGGTCCAGCGCGGGCGGCTCCAGCCGGGACGGATGTTCCTGGTGGACACCGCTGCCGGAAAGATCGTAAGCGATCAGGAGATCAAGTCAGCCCTCGCATCCGAGCACCTTTACGCCGAATGGTTGGCCGAGCAGCAGATCCGCTTCGAGGACCTGCCGCCCCGCTTCACCCTCACGCCACAACACGCCTCGGTGGTGGCCCACCAGCGCCTGTTTGGCTACACCACCGAAGATCTAAAGGTCCTCCTCGAACCGATGGCGCGTGCCGGCGCCGAGCCCATCGGCTCCATGGGCACCGACACGCCGCTGGCCGTCCTATCGGAGCGACCGCGGCTGCTGTACGACTACTTCGCCCAACTGTTCGCGCAGGTGACCAACCCTCCGCTGGACGCGATCCGCGAAGAGCTCGTCACCTCGCTGTCGGGGATCATCGGTCCCGAGAGCAACCTGTTGGCGCCGTCGCCGGCGAGCTGCAACCAGATAGTCATGCACCAACCGGTGCTGACCAACGAGGAGCTCGCCAAGCTTCTCTACATCAACGAGGACGGCTCGACGCCGGGATGGAAAAGCTTCGCGATAGACGGGCTGTTTTCCACCGCCGGCCACGAGTCGCCCGGTGAGGCCCTTCGTAGCGCCCTGGAGGGCATCTGCAAGGAGGTGAGCGCCGCGATCGCCGGCGGGGCCAAGGTGATCGTGCTGTCCGACCGCCACACCTCCGCCGACCTCGCTCCGATCCCCGCGCTGCTGTTGGTGAGCGCCGTGCACCACCACCTGATCCAAGAGAAGACCCGCACCCAGGTCGGCCTCGTGATCGAGACGGCCGAGGCCCGGGAAGTGCACCACATGGCCCTGCTCCTCGGCTACGGCGCCGCGGCCATCAACCCCTACCTGGCGTTCGACACGATTACCGACATGATCGACGACGGGACCCTGACAGGCGTGACCCCCCGCCAGGCGGTCCGCAATTACGTCAAGGCCTGCGGCAAGGGCGTCCTCAAGATCATGTCGAAGATGGGCATCTCCACCGTCGCCTCCTACACCGGCGCCCAGGTCTTCGAGGCGATCGGCTTGTCGGCCGACGTGGTCGACGCCTACTTCACCGGCACGGTCAGCCGTATCGGCGGGATCGGCCTCGACGAGATGGCCCGGGAGGTCCTCGCCCGCCACGGCACCGCCTGGCCCGACCGGCCGTCGGAACTGGCGCACCGCGACCTGCCGGTCGGGGGCGAGTACCAGTGGCGCCGCGAGGGCGAGTACCACCTGTTCAACCCCACGACGGTCCACAAGCTGCAGCACTCCACCCGCACGAAGCAGTACAAGATCTTCAAGGAGTACACCCAAGCCGTCGACGACCAGGCTTCCCGGCTGGCGACACTGCGCGGCCTCATGCGATTGCGCTCAGCAGAGGAGCTCGGGCGCCCCGCGGTGCCGATCGAGGAGGTCGAGCCGGTCGCTGACATCGTCAAGCGTTTCTCCACCGGGGCCATGAGCTACGGCTCCATCTCGGCGGAGGCCCACGAGACGCTGGCCATAGCCATGAACCGCATCGGCGCCCGCAGCAACACTGGCGAGGGAGGCGAGGACCCGGAGCGCCTCGTCCCCTGCCCTAACTGCGACCTGCGCCGAAGCGCCATCAAGCAGGTGGCGTCGGGGCGCTTCGGTGTCACGAGCGAGTACCTGGTCAACGCGGACGACCTGCAGATCAAGATGGCCCAGGGAGCCAAACCCGGCGAGGGGGGCCAGCTCGGGGGCCACAAGGTGTACCCCTGGATCGCCAAGACCCGTTACTCGACCCCCGGCGTCGGGCTCATCTCGCCGCCGCCGCACCACGACATCTACTTCATCGAGGACCTCGCACAGCTGATCCACGACCTGAAGAACGCCAACGACCGGGCGCGGGTGCACGTGAAGCTGGTGGCCGAAGTAGGTGTTGGCACCGTGGCCGCCGGCGTGTCCAAGGCCCACGCCGACGTCGTGTTCATCTCGGGTCACGACGGCGGCACCGGAGCCTCGCCGCTCGGCTCCCTGCAGCACGCCGGAGCGCCGTGGGAGCTGGGCCTCGCCGAGACCCAGCAGACGCTGATGCTCAACAACCTGCGCGACCGCATCGTCGTCCAGGTCGATGGCCAGCTGAAGACCGGGCGCGACGTAGTTGTGGCGGCGCTCCTCGGCGCAGAGGAGTTCGGCTTCGCCACCGCACCGCTGGTCGTCAGCGGGTGTGTGATGATGCGCGTCTGCCACCTCGACACCTGCCCGGTGGGGATCGCCACCCAGAACCCCGAGCTGCGAAAGCGCTTCACAGGGCGACCGGAGTTCGTGGTCACCTTCTTCGAGTACATCGCCGAGGAGGTGCGGGAGCTGCTCGCCTCGTTGGGCTTTCGCTCCATCGAAGAAGTCATCGGCCACCCGGAGCTGCTCGACGCCGCCCCCGCCATCGACCATTGGAAGGCCCACGGCCTCGACTTGACCCCCATCCTCGAAGCCCCCCTGACGGCGCCCGACGCCGCGCGCCACCAGGTCACGATCCAAGATCACGGGCTGTCGAAGGCACTGGACGTGCAGCTCATGTCGGCGGCTCAGCCGGCTCTCGATGACGCCCTCCCGGTGAGCATCGCCGTGCCGGTGCGCAACGTCAACCGCACGGTCGGCACCCTGCTCGGCGCCGAGGTCACCCGCCGCTACGGCGCGGCGGGGCTGCCGGCGGGAACCATAGACATCACCTTGACCGGGTCCGCTGGGCAATCCTTCGGAGCGTTCCTGCCGCCGGGGATCACGCTGCGCCTCGTGGGCGACGCGAACGACTACTTGGGCAAAGGGCTCAGCGGCGGCCGGTTGGTGGTGTCTCCGTCGCCCGACGCGCCAGCCGGGTTCGTCGCCGAGGAACACATCATCGCCGGCAACGTCATCCTCTATGGGGCGACCGCCGGCGAGGTGTTCCTACGCGGCCAGGTCGGTGAACGCTTCGCCGTGCGCAACTCAGGCGCCCTTGCCGTCGTCGAGGGCGTCGGCGACCACGGTTGCGAGTACATGACCGGCGGCAGGGTCGTGGTGCTCGGTCCGACCGGACGCAACTTCGGGGCAGGCATGTCCGGTGGGGTGGCATACGTGTGGGATCCCTACCGGTCGTTCCCGAGCTTGGTCAACACCGAGATGGTGGACCTGGACCCCCTCGACGATGATGACGTCGTTTGGCTGACGGGGGTGTGCGGGCGCCACGTGGCCGAGACCGGATCAGCCGTCGCTGCCAAGCTGCTCGATGGCGGTCTCACAGCCGTGTCTGCCGAGTTCGTGAAGGTGATGCCGAAGGACTACAAACGCGTACTGGCAGCCGCCGCTGAGGCGGAGGCCCAGGGGGTCCCGGTCGAAGAAGCGATCATGGCGGCGGCGCATGGGTGACGTCACGGGCTTCTTGAAGCACGACCGCGAGCTTCCGCCCCGCCGCGCGATACCGGTTCGCCTCCGCGACTGGAAGGAGGTGTACGAGCCTTTCCCATTGGACCACCTGGCGGTTCAGGCCTCGCGCTGCATGGACTGCGGCATCCCGTTCTGCAACGACGGCTGCCCGCTCGGCAACCTGATCCCCGACTGGAACGATCTCGTATACCGGGACCACTGGCGGGCGGCGATCGAGCGCCTGCACGCCACCAACAACTTCCCAGAGTTCACAGGTCGGCTCTGCCCCGCACCCTGTGAGTCGGCGTGTGTCCTCGGTATCAACGCCGATCCGGTGACGATCAAACAGGTCGAGGTGTCGATCATCGACCGCGCCTGGGAGGAGGGCTGGGTCACCCCGGTGACGGCCTCCGCTCCCACCGGCAAGCGCGTCGCGGTCGTCGGTTCGGGGCCCGCGGGCCTGGCCGCCGCGCAGCAACTGACACGGGCCGGCCACGACGTGGTCATCTACGAGCGCGCCGACCGGGCCGGGGGCCTGTTGCGTTACGGGATCCCCGAGTTCAAGATGGAGAAGCGGGTGCTTGAACGTCGCCTGGACCAGATGCGCGCCGAGGGAACGTCCTTCGTGTGCGGCGTGTCCGTGGGCGATGACATCGATGCCGACGAGTTGCGATCGGGGTTCGACGCGGTGGTGCTCGCGACCGGCGCCACCGTCGCGCGCGACCTGGCCGTACCCGGCCGCGACGCAGCCGGCATTCACCAGGCCATGGAGTACCTGCCCTGGGCCAACAGAGTGCAGGAAGGGGACCTGGCGGAACCTCCCATCACAGCGGCCGGAAAGCGGGTGGTCATCATCGGCGGCGGCGACACCGGAGCGGACTGCCTCGGAACCGTCCATCGCCAGGGCGCCGCCTCCGTCCACCAGTTCGAGATCATGCCCGAGCCCCCCGCGACCCGCCACGAGAGCACCCCATGGCCCACCTGGCCGCTGATGCTGCGCACCTCCTCCGCCCACGAGGAGGGTGGGGAGCGGGTGTTCGCGGTCAACACCGAACGTTTCTTGACCGACGACGCCGGCTCCGTGCGGGCCCTGGCGGTCCACCAAGTGGAGGTGACCATGGCGGACGGCCGGCCGCGCTTCGACAGGGTCCAGGGCTCCGACTTCGAACTGCCCTGCGAGCTGGTCCTCCTCGCGATGGGCTTCTCTGGCCCCGAGACCGACCTGCCATCCCAGCTCGGGGCCTCCGTCAACGCAAGGGGCAACGTCGCGCGGGATCGCGACTACCGGACCGATGTGCCCGGGGTCTATGTCTGCGGCGATGCCGGCCGGGGCCAGAGCCTGATCGTCTGGGCGATCGCGGAGGGGCGCTCAGCAGCGGCGGTCGTCGATCGGGACCTGGCCGGCGCCACCCTCTTGCCGTCGCCTCTGCCAGTCGCGTAAGGCCCGGCGACGGGCCCGCTCGTGGCAACGGTCATCATCGCCAAGAGGGCGAGCCGCCTGCCATTACGCTTCTTGCGCATCTGAGCAGGTGACCACTCTTCGATATGGGGCTCCTCCATGAGGTTGGCGCAGACCAAGACTCTGTCGGCAGACCCGAATGCCATCTGGCCGTACGTCACCGAGGCCGGCCTCATCAACCGCTGGTCGCTGGCAGGCGCCCAACCGCTCGGGCCGGACATGCGCAGGATAACCCTCCGGCTCGGGCCGCTGCGGTGGAGCCTGACGGAGCGCATCGAGCGAAGCGAGCCGCCGACGCTGTTCGTCTACAGCGTCCTGCCGGCGTTCCCGGTCCGGGAGCACCGGGGCCGGCTCGATCTTGCGGAGACCACGTCGGGCACCGCGCTGACGTGGCAGGTCGACTTCTCCCTCGCGCTCCCCGGCGCCGAGCACGCAGTCGCCCGGCTCCTGGAACACCAGCTGAGCATCAGCCTGGACCGCCTCGCAGACTGCGTGGCAACCACATGACCTCCGTGGGAGCCGCCACGGTGGCGTTCCTTTTCACCGACCTCGTGTCGTCGACGGAGATGCTCGACCGCATGGGCGACGATGCCTACGACTCGTTGCGTCGCGACCACTTCCGCCTGCTGCGTACGGTGCTGTCCGAGCGGGCAGGTCGCGAGATAAAGAACCTCGGGGACGGCCTCATGGTCGTGTTCAACTCCTCGGTCGACGCCCTGACCAGTGCAGTCGCCATCCAGCAAGCGGTGGAGCAGCACAACGGGGTCCGGCCGCCGGAGGATGCACTCGCAGTACGCATCGGCGTCCACGTCGGCGAGCCGATCGCCGCCGACGACGACTACTTCGGCCGCCCGGTGGTCGTTGCCAAGAGGCTGTGCGACCAGGCGGCTTCGGGGACGATCCTGACCTCGAACCTGGTGCGGGAGCTGATCGGGTCCCGTGGCGGCTTCCGCTTCGTGGACAACGAGGTGCGCTCCCTCAAGGGCCTGTCCGAGCCCATGTCGGTATGGCGGATCGACTGGACCCCTGCCACGGAGGCCAACGTGGTCGCCGGCGCACTCGAGATCGACCGTGATCGCTTCGTTGGGCGCGGCACCGAACTGGATCGCCTTCGAACCCTTTGGACCCAGGCTTCGGGGGGCGGCGCCCGCGTGGTCTTCATCACCGGAGAACCGGGCATCGGCAAGACGACCCTGAGCGCCGCTCTCGCAGCCGAGGTGCGCTCGGGGGGTGGGCTCGCGCTCTACGGCCGGTGCGCGCCCGACCTCCGGGTGCCGTACCAACCCTTCATCGAGGCCGTAAATGCCTACGCGGCGCTCGCCGGTCCACAGCTCATCAGGGCTGAGCTCGCCCAGCACGCCGACCGTCTCGGTCGTATCGTGCCGAGCCTCGCGGAAAACGGCAGCGGCGGCGCGGAGGGCTTCGAGGATGCCGAGCTGGGCAGGTACCAGCTCTTCGAAGCCGCACAGGCGGCGCTTGCAGCTGGCCGCACGACGCCAGCCGCTCCTGGTCGTCCTCGACGACCTTCATTGGGCCACGAAGCCGACGTTGCTGATGTTGCGCCACCTGGTGCGAGCGCCCCTCGCGGGGAGGATCCTGCTGGTCGGGACATACCGGGACAGCGAGGTGGGCCACGAGGAGGCAACCCTGCTCGGCCTTCGCCGCGAGGGTGCCTCCGTGATGCACCTGGACGGCCTCGCGGCGTCGGACGTGCGCGCGTTCCTAGCCGCCGCAGCTAGTCGTGGACTCGGGGCTTCGGAGGATCAGCTGGTCCGGACATTCGTCAACGAGACGGAAGGCAATCCCCTCTTCCTCCGCGAGATCCTCGCCACCCTGGTCGAGACGGGAGCGGTGACCCTCGACGCCGACGGACGCCCCGACCTGCATGACGCCGACATCTCCCAACTCACGGTTCCCGCAGGCTTGCGAGAGGTCATCTCCGGCCGCATCGAGCGGTTATCGGAAGCCGCTCAGCGCGCCCTAGGAGTGGGTGCGGTCGCCGGCCCCGCGTTCGACCTCGGAGTGCTGCAGCGCGCTATGGGGTGGGAGGGCAGCCTGGACGATCTGCTCGACACGATCGAAGAGGCGGTGGGCAGTGGGCTCCTCACCGAGGTCGCCAACCGCTTCGGTCAGTACGAGTTCTCCCATGCCCTGATTCGGCGAACCCTGCTCGAAGCGCTTCCGGGCAGCCGCCGCCTCCGGCTCCACGGCCGGGTCGCCGAGGCGATCGAGGGCCTTCCCGGAGGCCGGGACCAGGTCGATGCCCTCGCCCACCACTACCTCGAAGCGGCTCGGTTGGGCGGCGACGTCGACAGGGCTGTCGGCTACGCGATCGCCGCCGGCACCACTGCGATGGAGCGCCTCGCCATCGAGGAGGCCACCTCGTATTTCAGTCGAGCGCTAGCGGCGCTCGAAGCCGCGACATCCGAGCCTTCAGCGGTGTACTGCGACCTGCTCCTGGCGCTGGCCGAGGCGGAGGCCGAGGCCGGTCAACGGGACATGAACCACGAGCTGATCTCGAAGGCGGCTGCTCAGGCCAGCGAGCTCGGCCTCGCCGACCGGTTGGCCCGGGCGGCGGTCATCTACGCCGGGGTCGACTTTCACGTGGCCGACCAGCGGGTGCCGGAGCTGTGTGAGACCGCTCTCGAGGCGCTGGGCGATACCGACCCGGCCCTGCGCTCCCAGGTCCTCAGCGCGCTGGCTGCCTACCGCAGCTTCAACGAAGGTCGGGTCAGGGCCGGCGCCGAGCTGGCAGAGCAGGCGGTGGAGCTGGCCCGCCAATCGGACGACGGCGTTTCACTGCGCCGCGCCCTCGAGTTGCGGTTCAGCATGCTGCTGGGTTCCCCCGACGCAAGCGGTCGCGTCGCCCTGATCGAGGAGCTGCTGGCGCTCGCTCGCGCCGGAGGGGACCGCCGTGGCGAAGTGATCGCCCTCTTCGCCCTGGCCCGAGCCCGGCTCCGGCGGGCAGACCGGCAAGGGGCCGAAGCCGCCGCCTCCGAAGCAATCGAGATCGCCGATACTCTCCGGAGCCGAAACCTGGCCTACCTCAAGGGTCTCTGGGTTACGGAGATCGCCTTGTTGGAGGGCCGCTTCGACGACGCGGCCAAGCTGTCCCGCGACGTCGCCCGGAACGAGCCCTCCACGCCGCTGACAGGAATCGCCCAGGCCTTCGCCGGCCACGTCTTCGCGCTCGCAAGGGAACAGGGCCGCCTCGAGCGGGTCGCCGACGGGCTCCGCGACGCTGTCCGGGTCTTCCCCGAAGCGGCGATCTTCCCTGCCGCGCTCGCCCTGGTAGAGGCTGAGTCCGGAAATCTGGAAGTCGCCGCAACCGATCTCGCGGCGCTGGTGAAGGTCATCGGTCGGAACTCCTACGATCCCGGGTGGCCGGCGTCACTCGCCTACTGCGCCGAGGCGGCGGCGCTCGTCGGCCCATCGGTAGCGTTTGATGCCGCTTCGCTCGTCGAGCACCTGGAGGCGTTCGGTGGCCAGCTGATCGTGCTCACCGACGGAGTCGCCCCGCTCGGGGGCGCCGACCGCTACCTGGGACTCCTCGCCGGCCTCAACGGCCAACATGACGAGTCCGAACGCCTCTTGCTGGCGGCCATCGGGATCGAGGAGCGCCTTGGCGCGCGACCCCTGGTCCTGCGGAGTCGTTACTGGCACGCACGGCTGCTGCGCGACACCGGCCGCCACGAACCTGCAACGGTCCTGGCTTCGCAGACGGCGGCGGCGGCGGCCGCGGCTCTGGGGATGAGCACGCTTGCCCGCCAGGCTGAAGCCCTCGCCGACGCCTGACAAGCCCCGGGCACGGGGTGCTTCAAAGCTGTACGAGCAGGCCCCGGCTCGCCATTCCCACCATGTCCGCGAGCGCAGCGCCGTAGCTGCGCTGCAACGGGGGGGACCCACGCAGCTCCCATAGGACCTCGCCGTTCGTCCAAGCCGCGTCCCTCGCCCTCGCGATGCTCCAGTTGGCCGCGACGTTCTCCAAGCCGGCGAACTGACGGTCGAGACGGAGAACCTCACCCTGCTCGAAGGACTCTCGGACCTCCTGCTCGATGCTCGCCAGCACGCCGTTGACTTTCTCGTAGTCGTCGTGGTGGGATCCCTCGCTCGGTCCGCTGCCCACGTCGTCGCAAGCCTGTCCGATGCCGAAGGGCATGTCGTGGTTGATGTGGGCGTTCATGCCCGCGAGGGCGAACTGCAACGGGGCGAGCTTTCTGTCGCTCCTGCGTCCCAGGAGCACCGCCCAGGGTTTGGGGGCTGCCGCCGGCGCCGACAGCGCCGCGAGGTAGAGGTTCGCGAACCGGACCTCCAGGCGATCGATGAACTCCGGCGAGGCGAACGAGCTCGTCCTGATCCGGCGCCCAAGGGTCTCGGTCATGATCACGTACATGCGGTTGAAGTAGCCAACGCCGTCGTGGGGCCCGAGCGCGCTACCCACAGCGCGAAGTCGGGGAAGTACCTCACTCGGCGAAGTGAGGGGAGGGGCGGTCAGGATGGTCGATGCCGGCATCGCCCGACGGTACGCGGCCGTGGAGGTCTCCCGCCTGCTCGGACGAGTTCGGCGACACTACGGTGGGAACCGTGGCCTCAGGAGATCCGCCGGACCGCGAGCCAGAGTCGGCCCCCGAGCCGTTCGTCGTGCCGCTCGAGGACGAGGAGCCGGAGGGGACGGAGCTCCACACCGGCTTGCCTCCGAGAGTCGAGTCGTGGCGCCGGCGCAGCGCCACCGGGGCCATCCTCACGGGTTTCGCCCTCGGGCTGCAAGAGGCCTTAGAAACCAAGCGCAAGGAGCCGTCCATCGTGATGGAG
>JBPCRR010000411.1:0-6175 GCA_050996645.1 Acidimicrobiales bacterium
GGTCATGAGAGCTCCTGTGGGCCGTTGTTCCCACCCGACCGTATTCTGGAAACCATGAGATCGGTCCCTGGGGCGTGACCCTCCTGCTCGCCGTGCTCTCCGCGGCGGTCTTTGGTACGGGGGTCGCGCTACAGCAGGGTCAAGCCGACAGCATCCCGGAGCGATACGCGGCCCGTCTGGGCCTCCTGCGCCGACTTCTGGGCCGGCCGCTCTGGCTTCTCGGTATCTTGGTGGAGATCGCGGGGTTCGCTCTTCAGATCCTGGCGCTGCGGCGGGGGTCGCTGCTGGTGGTGCAGCCCGTCATCGCGACGTCGTTGCTGTTCACGATCGGCTTCGCAGCCGTCTGGGGCGACGAGAAGGTCACCGTCAGGCAATGGGCCGCCATCGTCGGCGTCGTTGCGGGGCTGATCGGGTTCCTGGCGGTGGCGGCCCCCTCGCTGCAAAGCGCCGGCAGCGCCGACGCAACGGGTTGGGGGATCACGATGAGCATCCTCGCGGCCGGGCTCGCGCTGTCGCTGGCTGCGGGCCTGTCGCAAGCCGGCGCAAGTCGCGCAGGCCTGCTCGGATTGGCTGCGGGGTTCGGCGATGCCATCATGGCGGTGCTCACCAAGGCCTTCGCCCATTCCCTGGACCTCGGACCGGCGATCCTGACGACCTGGCAGCCCTACGCCCTGTGCGCCTCGGGGATCGGGGCGCTGCTGATCAGCCAGACCGCCTACCAGGCGGGGCGGCCGACAGTCTCGTTGCCGATCATCGCTGTCACCGACCCGATAGTCAGCTGCGCGATCGGCGTGGGTCTTTTTGGCGAGACCTTGCAGCTCGCAGGAGCGAGGGCGCCGGTGGTGCTGGCGGCCGGCCTGATGATGACGGTGGGGCTCCTGTCCCTGGCGCGGGCCACCGCTGGGGCCGAAGCCGCCGGCACGCGGAGCCTCCAGTCGTCGCCCCTCCATCCGCTGCGGCCGGGTGGCTGCGGCTACGGTCGGCCGATGGCCGACGAGGAGGTCGTGTTGGAAGCGGCGGGCCGCCCGGTGGTGATCAGCCACCCAGGAAAGGTCTTCTTCGCTGAGCGCGCCGAGACCAAGCTCGACCTGGCCCGCTACTACCTGAGCGTCGCTGGCCCTCTGATGGAGGCCATGGGAGGCCGCCCGGTGCTCCTGCAACGCTTCCCCCACGGCGCGGGCGGTCCCTCCTTCTTCCAGAAGCGGGTGCCTGACACGCGGCCGGAGTGGCTGCAGACGGCGGTGGTCTCCACCCCAAACGGCACGACCTCCAACGCGCTGGTCGCTGCCGACGTTGCACACGTGCTCTGGGCCGTCAACCTCGGCTGTCTCGGCTTCCACGTCTGGCCGGGCCGCGCCGAGGATCCGAGCCATGCCGACGAGCTGCGCATCGACCTCGACCCGAGCCCCGGAGTCGACTTCGAGATGGTCCGGGAGGCCACAGCTGAGGTGCACACCTTGCTCGACGAGCTCGGCGTCACCGGGGGCGCCAAGACCACTGGCAACCGCGGCATCCACGTCTATGTCCGTCTCCAACCGCTGTGGGACTCCTACGACGTGCGTGCCGGGGCGGTGGCGGTGGCTCGCGAGCTGGAGCGGCGCCGCCCGGACCTTCTCACCGCGGCGTGGTGGAAAGAGGAGCGCGGCGCCCGGGTGTTCGTCGACTTCAACCAGAACGCGCCCCACAAGACCATCTTCGGCGCCTGGTCCGTCAGGGCCCGTCCGGGCGCGCAGGTGTCGACGCCGTTCGAGTGGGAGGAGTTGGCCACCATCGTCCCCGATGACTTGACGATGGCTTCGGTACCGAGCCGGGTGGCCGGCGCCGGCGATCCCTGGGTGTCGCTGCCGCTCGAGGCGCTCGACCCCTTTCTCCAACTGAGCGAGCGCGACAGGGCCCGAGGCCTCCCCGACGCCCCTTGGCCGCCGGTCTATCCGAAGATGCCCGGTGAGCCGCCTCGTGTCGCCCCGAGCCGGGCCCGCCGGCTGTGAGGCCGACGCCGTAGGATCGCATGGCGATGGCACGGCGCGCGACTTCCACCTCCAACTTCGGGGTGTCGAAGCGTGAGAGCCACGACGCCTCCGGTTTCTATCGGCGATTCGGCGCCCCCGCGGTCTCCGCCGACGACTTCGTCCATCCCGACAAGGCGATCGACAAGCTGATCCTCGGCGACTCCCGCCACATGGACGAGATCCCCGACTCCTCCGTGGCGCTCGTGGTCACCTCGCCCCCTTACTTCGCCGGCAAGGAGTACGAGGAGGCGCTGGGCCACCACAGTGTCCCCGCCACCTACCTCGAGTACCTCGATCTCCTGCGCGGGGTCTTCGCCGAGTGCGTACGCAAGCTCGAGCCGGGCGGGCGGATCGCCGTCAACGTCGCCAACCTGGGCCGGCGCCCTTATCGGTCGCTATCTGCAGACGTGATCGGGATCCTCCAAGACGACCTGCGGCTGCTCCTTCGTGGCGAGATCCTCTGGCTGAAACAGCGCGGCTCGTCGGGCTCGTGCGCATGGGGGAGCTTCCAATCCGCCGCCAACCCCGTGCTGAGGGACCTGACGGAGCGGGTGGTCGTCGCCAGCAAGGGCCGCTTCGACCGGGCCGTCCCTGCGGCGGCGCGTGCCAGGACCAACCTGCCCTGGGAGTCGTCGATGACCCGTGAGGACTTCATGGACGACACCCTCGATGTCTGGGAACTGCCCGCCGAGAGTGCGACGCGTGTCGGGCATCCGGCGCCGTTCCCGATCGAGCTGCCGGCGCGACTGATTGAGCTGTACACCTACCGTGGCGATCTGGTCCTCGATCCGTTCCTGGGCTCGGGCAGCACCGCGCTCGCGGCGCTTCGCTCGGGGCGCCACTACGCCGGATACGACCTCGACGAGGCCTACGTCCGGATCGCCGAGGCCCGGGTGTGCGAGGAGCGGGCACGCCTGGCGGAGGGAAGGTCAGAGCAGCTCCGTCTAGGCGCCCACGGCTCGCCGGCGCCGGGCGACCCGCTGTCGCGCGCCATCCACGAAGGCCGATCCGCCAAGGAGATCGCGCGCCGCCTCATCGAGGCAGCCGGGTTCAGCATCGCGGCCAACGACGCCCAACCCGGCGGGGTCAAGGTCTCCTTCACCGCCCGGGACCAAGGAGGACGGCCGTGGGCGTTTGACGTGGCGGGTCCCTTCACCAGCCACCGCGGCGGGCTGAAGCGCGCCGACGTCGTTTGGCGAACGCTCGGAAAGGCGGCTCTGCTCCAGCAATCGGATTGTGGTCCGCTGGTGGTGCTCACCACCGAGATGCCTCCGCCGCGCAGCGCTGGGGCCAAGGCTCTGGCGCGCATCACTGGAGCCGGCAGGCCGGTGCTTGCGGTGCTGTGCATGCTCGAGGGCACCGCCGCGGATGATCTCCGAGCCCTGCGGGAGGGCTTCCCCGCCGGTTGAGCTGGGATCCCCCTACCGGCCGAGGACCTTCGCACCCAGTGAGGAGTACTTGACGATGCAGCGGGCGGCCTGGAAGCCGTCCCGCCAGCCGATCTTCTTGCCCTCGTCGTAGGTACGCCCGTCGTAAGAGATTCCCACCTCGTAGATCCGGAAGCGGCGGCGGGCCAGCTTGGCGGTCACTTCCGGCTCGAAGCCGAATCGGTCCTCCTCGAGCGTGATGGCTTGGATCACGTCCCGCCGGAAAACCTTGTAACAGGTCTCCATGTCGGTGAGGTTGAGGTTGGTGAACATGTTCGAAGCGGTGGTCAAGAACCGGTTGCCCACTGAGTGCCAGAAGTAGAGGACCCGGTGGGGCCTGCCACCCATGAACCGCGAGCCGTACACGACGTCTGCCTGCCCGCTGATCAACGGCTCGAGGAGGCTGCCGTAGTCGCGGGGGTCGTACTCGAGGTCAGCGTCCTGGACCACCACGTAGTCCCCGCGTACCTCAGCAAAGCCCCTGCTCAGTGCGGCACCCTTGCCCTGGTTCCGGTCCTGTGAGAGCACCCGGACGCGGCTGTCCGACGACGCCACGTTGCGGGCGAGCTCGAGTGTGCGGTCTGTCGAGCAGTCGTCAACCACCACGACTTCGAGCACCCACTCCGAGGCCAGGACTCTCTTCAGAAGCTCCTCGACGGTGGGTTCCTCGTTGTAGCAGGGAACCACTACAGAGAGGTAGGACATCTCGAAAAGGCTAGCCGGGGGCCGACCCCCGGCCAATGGCTGGACCCTCTGTGGGGCGGCAATCGAGCCGTGCGTTCGACGCCCTGGCCGGCCGTCAGGCGACGGCTACGAGGCCGGGCGAGGCGAGCGCACGCTGGCGCGAGTGACGCGCTTCGCGGAGGCCCCCGGTGCCATAGTGCAAGCCGTTAACGGCGACCCAGATCGCGGCCCGCCGCGCCCGCTTCTCCAGACGGTTGGTCGGCTTGGCGCGCAGCATCGCCTTTGCCCACGGCGGCTGCAGGTCCAGGATCGCCCACTCGAGCAGGGCCATCGCCGGCCGCGCTGCCGGCGGCTGGTTATGGGGCGCGAGGTTGGCGAAGAACGCTCCACAAGGCCCGGTCACGCCCATCAGCGGTGCCGACCACTCCAGGTAGGTCCTCACGTCAGCCTTGCTGGCCGGCAGGTCGGTCCCTCCAAGGGCCTCACCCACCCTGACGAACTCGCGGTAGTAGCGGTCGAGTCGTTCGCCGCGAAGCGGTCGGGCGTGGTACCGCTCGTGCGCGGTGGCTATGCCCCACACGACCGTCGCATACGCCCATCGAAGCGTCTCCGGATCGTTTGCATCATAGCTTTGGCCGTCGGGGCGGGTGCCTTTGACCCGCTTGTGCATGGCCCTCACCGTCCGGGCCGCTCGGTCGGCGGACGCGGTCGTTCCGTAAGCCACGGCGGTGAAGAACGACACCGAGTGCCCCCCGCGCTCCAGTAGGCCCGGCAGGCTCATCTTGCCGGTGGGGACGCCATCGACCCTCTCGATCGCTCGGGTGTGGTCGTAGCCCATCCACGCGAAGTCGGGGTGCAGCGTCTCGATCGCGGCGGCGGCTGTGAGGCCGAGAAACAGGGCAGGCAGGTGCTCGTGGACGTACCAAACCGCGCTCTCGGGGCCGAACCAACCCGGGTCGCCACTCGGCTCGGTGAACGACAGTCCCTTGAAGTACCTCTGGCGGAGTGTTACGTCGAACACCCTGTCGAATGCCAGCTCCAACGGGTTGGGCAACGGCAACGACGCCACGACAGCCTCCAGGATGTTGATACGGACGGGTGTCAACTACTTGCGGATATGTCTAATCCTGATACGGTCGCGTGTCAAGTATGAGCGAGCGAGGTGTTCTGCGAACAGACGACCGTGCACCGACTCGAGTGACCCGGCCTTGGCGCGGTATGAGCGCGTCGGCGCGCGTTGCCGAGCGCCGGCAACAGTTGGTCGAGTCCGGACTCGAACTGTTCGGTACCCGTGGTGTCGCCGCTGTCGGCGTGGGCGACGTGTGTGGCCAGGCTCAGCTCACAAAGCGGTACTTCTACGAGAGCTTCGGGTCGATCGAGGAGCTCCTGGACGCGGTGCTGTCCAAGGTCCTCGACGAGCTCACCGCGTTGGTGGTGCCGCCGATGATCGAAGGCGGCCCCTACGACATCCGCCCCGCTCTCACCGTATTCACCGAGGCGATCCTCGCGGATGCGCGGCTCGTGCGGCTCCTGGTGGTCGAGACTCACTCGGGCGCGCTGGTCAGCTATCGGGAGCGCTTCGTGAGCCGCGCCGTGGAGACCTGGCTCGCCGCTGTCCCAGGGACCGCCGTTGGCGAGCAGCACCGCCGGTTTCTCGCCTACGCGTTCGTGGGTGCGGCTAGCGAGCTCGCCGCCGCGTGGATCGACGGCCGCCTCGACATCCCCCTCGACACCATGGTGGCCACGACCATCGAGCTGTACGACCACCTGGTTCGCTTCACCGGCGGCGACGAGAGGCAGCAACCCTGTGCTTCGCCTGGACGGGGTGGAGATCAGCGCCGCCTGGGTCTGCACCCACCCCCTTGAGAGCTGCCTCCATCACCTGCTCGAAGAACTCCGACGTCGGGACCTCGTCACGCGCGCAATGACCTGGGTGTGGAGGGGTCCGAAGAGCAGGTTCGACGACGTCGTCGACACCTTCATCGCCTGGTCCCGCGGGAATCCTCGACTGCCACCACCCCGCGGCCGGGCGCACCTCCAACGGGCGTCGAGGGC